>JAPPHP010000157.1 GCA_028821035.1 Gammaproteobacteria bacterium
ACTTCCAGCCCGGCCACCGCATCCGCGTGGACATCACGAGTTCGAACCTCCCGACGTATGACCGCAACATGAACACCGGCGGCGACACCGTGCGCGAGGCGGAGGGGCGCAAGGCCACGATCACGATCCATCACGGTGGGCAGTACCCGTCCCACGTGGAGTTGCCGATCGTTCCTACGTAGTAGCCTGCGCGCCTCAGGGCGCCCAATGCCCGAACACGTAGCGTAGCCCGCGTGACCAGGCGCCGGGGCCTACGGACATGTGCGTCTCGTGTGGCATGTTGTGCACGTCGATCGTGAGGCTCGGGTAGTTGCGCGACTTCAGCTTCGCAACGAACTCGGGCGTGATAGACGCCATGCGGGGCCAGCCGTATCTCTCGTAGGCGTCGTATGCCTCCTGAACCTCCGGCGCCGGCATCCCCGGGGGAGGATTGTCGAGCCACCCTCCCACCTGAGCCTTGAGCAGATCGACCGTCTCCAGTCCGCCGGCCGTGACGAACACGGTGGCGTCGATGTCGCGGGTCCGCGCGGCCGTCGCCTCTTCCCACTGCCACACTTCCTCCTGGTTCCACCAGATGGACGGGCTGATGACGATGTAGCGCTGAAAGCTCTCGGGTTCGTTCAGGAGCGTCCAGGCGACGAACAGTCCGGCGAGCGATGCGCCCCCGATCGTGGCGTCCTGGGGGTCCACCGGATAGGCGGCTTCGATGGCAGGCTTGATCTCCTCCCGGAGCAGCGTGAGGAACGCCGGCCCGCCCCCCGGCGTCACCGGATCGAGCCCGGCCGCCCACTGGCGGGTCATGTCTTCCAGTGGGCCGCCTTTGGTCGGCGACAGGTCGCGGTAGCGCTTGCTCAGGGCTCCGGCGAGGCCGTGGTCCACGGCGTAGCCGATGCCGACGACGAACGCATTGGGGGTCTCGCCCATGAACGCAAGCAGGCGCGCCGTTTCCATGACCGCGCCGAAAACGCCGTTGGCGTCCAGCACACAGATGACGGGGTACTTCTTCCCCGGCTCGACGAAGGTGGGCGAGGCAACGAATATCCGGAACCTCTCGTCGATGGCGGCGGAGTAGTAGTCGACGAACTCGGCGTTGTGCAGCCCGGTCATGGGGGTCATCGGGCCGAGCTTGCCGGCCGCAAGCGACGTAGTGGCCATGGCGCCAAAAAGGAGCGCCGCGGTCGCCGGACCGAGCTTGCCCATCCGCCTCATGTCGAAACCTCGCGCGGTTCGCGTTGACGATGCTCAAGGTATAACGGGGCTGGCGACCGCGCCAAGGCCGCGTCTCGGCTGAGGGCTGACGAGCGGTCTGCGTCCATTGGCATAGCTGCGCCGACCGGCGCGCCGTATCCGGATGCCATGACGCGCATGCACCGACTCGCCGTCCTGTTCTGCCTCCTCGCCCTGATCGCCTGCGAGCAGGCTCCGCCCGACTCGGTGGCTCGGGTCCCGGAGCCCGCAACGCCGGCGGCTGCCACGGCCATCGATCTCTCGCCAGAGGCATGGGACCCGGACGTCCTCGCCGCATATCGCGCGGCGATCGCCGATCAATCGGTGACGAGTCGGTTCTCGGGGCAGTCGCTGGTGGATGGGCTGGCCGCCGCGGGCGCTCCCCTGCACACGACCGGCGAGACCGGCCTGGTGGCCTCGACCTCGAGCCCGTTCGCCGTGCACGCCGGCCTCGAAACGCTGAAACGCGGCGGCCACGCCATCGATGCGGCGCTCACGGTGGCGCTCACCCAGGTCGCGGATCATCTTGGCGGGGCGACCAGCTATGCCGGGCAGTTGTCCTTGATCCACTACGAGGCCGCCACAGGGATCGCGCATCGTCTGAACGCGGGTTACGCCACGGTGCTCGGGGAGGGCGACCCGATGAGCATTCCGGGTTACGGCACGCCGTCCGGCCGTGCGGTCATGGTGCCCGGCTTCATGGCGGGCATCGAGGCCGCGTCCGAACGCTTCGGGCGCGTGCCGTTCGGGGAACTGTTCGCGCCGGCCATTCATCTCGCCGAAGAGGGCGTCCCCCTCTCAGGCGCCAGGGCGGCGATGATGCGGCAGCGCGAGCACGTGCTGACGCGTCTCGAGAGCGGCCGGGAGCTGTTCCTCGACGCGGAGGGCAAGCTTCCGGACGCCGGCGATCTGTTCCGGCAACCGCGCTTGGCGGAGTTCCTGCGCAAGGTCCGCCGCGAGGGCGCGGCGTACATGTACGAGGGAGACTGGGCGAACCGCTTCGTACAGGCGGTGCAGGCGGAAGGCGGGCACATGGCCCTGGCGGACCTGGCTCGCTACGAAGCGGTATGGGACGAGTTGCCGCCGGCGCGAGTGCGCGGAGTCGACGTTTACGGCAGCCCCAACCTCGTGGAGAAGCTGCGCCTCGCGGAACTCGCGGACCTGCGTTCGCGCGGGCACTACAGCCAGTCGGCGGACGCGCTCTACTGGCTGATGCACATCGCGCGGGTGAACAGCGCGATCGGTCCGCACCTCGTGGGCGGCGGACTGCCCCGGGAAGAGGCCGAAGCGCTCCTCCCGTCGCTGGACCTGTCGGAGGAGGGCCGTTACGCGCCGGAGATGACGGGACGCCTTTGGGCGGCCATGCAGACCCCCGAGTGGGACGAGGTGCAGGCCCGGTCCGAGGCGGAGCAGGTTCGGCAGGCGGAGATCATCGCCAACCTGATCCGCGACTTCGCGGTGCGTGAACCCGAAGAAGAGGCCAACGAAAACGAGGATGTCGCCCGCCCCGATCACACGGCCGGCATCGCCGTCATCGACACCGAAGGCAATGTCACGTCGCTGGTGCACTCGGTGACGAGCGCGGTCTGGGGCGAACTGGGCGTCTTCGTGGACGGCGTGTCCGTGGTGGACCCGGGCGCGTTCGCACAGGCGTCCATCGAGGCGACGGGCCCGGGACGGATACTCGGGGTCTACGGCGGGAGCGGCATCCCCTCCTGTCCCGCGATCGCGCTCCGCGACGGCGAGCCGCTGCTCGCCTGCGGCAATGTCGGCGCGAGCTTCGACGTGGTCGCCCAGCAGGGGCTGGTGAACATGATCGAATACGGGATGAGCCCCGAGGAGGCTGGGGCGCAGCCGATGTTCTACAAGCAGTGGCCGCCGGGTCAGCCGGTGCGGCAGCTTGTCGGAGGCGAAGGGAACTTCACCGCGGCGTTGCTGGCCGAGGTGCGCGCTCGGGGCATCGACATCGAAGCGACGACCGATCCCGCGCAGGTTACCTCGGGCGGCATCTGGGTAGTCGGCGCGCGGGATCCGGAAACGGGCGTGCTGGGCGGGGCCGTTACCGCCGGCATGCACACCGGGGGCGCCGGCGACTTTGCGGGACTTGTGGAAGCCTACTGATCTGGAGCTTGAGACCATGAATGGAAGGGGGAGCATCCGAGCGGCGCTAGGTGTCGCGCTGACAATGGCGGCCGTACCGCTGGCCGCGGCCGAAGACAACCGGCAAGCGGTGTTCGAAAGGTATCTCGACTTCGCCGCACTGGTGCAGGGCGGTTCCATCGAGCCGAACTGGCTCGCCGACGGATCGAGCTTCTGGTTCGCCGAAGGCGGTCCGGCGAACCGGGTGATCTGGCGCGTGGACCCGGCAGCCGATGCGGCGGAACCGCTGTTCGATGTCCCCCGCCTGCGCGCCGCCATCGCCGAAACGATCGGTCACGAACCACCCTATGCGGGGGTACCGTTCGAGACCTTCCAGTTGACCTCCGACGGCGGCACGGCGAGCTTCGCCCTGGAAGGCGGGCGGTTCAGCCTGGACATGGCGACGTACGAGGTGGAGGCGCAACCCGCGCCGGCGGCGACGCCGGCCGCCAACGTCCGGCCGGGCACCTTTCCGCGCCGCGGCTATTTCAGCCTGCCCGTGCCGTCCCCCGAGGTCCTCTCCCCGGACGGCAAGTGGTACGCGACGCTGATCGACGAGAACGTGGCCCTGCGCTCGGCCGCCGACGGCAGCATCCACGCGCTCACCGCGGACGGCACCTTCGATGACGCCTGGGACGTCGAGAGCACGCGCCTCACCCTCGGCGCCGGCATCACGATCATCTACGTGCCGTTCACGCCCTGGTCGCCGGACAGCCTGAAACTCTGGGCGACCCTGACCGACCGTTCGAAGCTGCCGCGCAAGGGGGAGCTCCGTTACATGGAGACCCTCGAGCGCATCGTCCCGCGGCCATTCGCCGTCGCTGGAGGCCACCTCGATCACGTGCGGCCCCACATCCTGCACATCCTGTCGGGGGAGCGGATCGCCGTCGACGTGGATACGGAGGACTGCTACTTCGTGCTGCTCGGATGGCTGCCGGACGCGTCGGAGGCGCTGTTCGCGCGGTTCTCCCGGGACTTCAAGACGGTGGACGTCATGGCCGCGCGCGCCGGGGACGGGTCGGTGCGCACCCTGTTCACCGAGACGGCGGAGACCTTCGTCAAGATCCAGCACGACGTCGTCTCCTTCGGCAACGCCGGCTTCACGGCGCTGCCGGACGGGAGCGGCTTCCTGTGGGAATCGACCCGCGACGGCTGGAATCACCTGTACCTGTATCGCAACGACGGACGCCTCGAACGCCAGTTGACGCGCGGGGACTACCCGGTGCTCGAAGTGCAGAAGGTCGACCAGGAGAACGGCTGGGTGTACTTCACGGCCCACGGCGAGCGTCCCCGGGTGTACGACACGCACCTGTACCGCGTGTCGCTGGGCGGCGGCGCGGCGCAGCGGCTGACGCAGGACGAAGGCCAGCACGCCGTCGGGTTTTCCCCGTCGCTCGCCTACTTCCTCGATACCCACTCGAGCCCCGGCCGGGCGCCCCGCGTCGATCTCCGCGCCGCGGACGGCTCCCTGGTCCGGACGCTGTCCGAAGCGGACACCTCCGCGCTGGAATCGCTCGGCTGGACGCCCACGGTGGAGTTCAGCGTCAAGGCGGCCGACGGCGAGACGGATCTCTGGGGCGTGATGCACCGGCCTTACGACTTCGATCCCGGGAAGCGATACCCGGTACTCGAGTACCTCTATGCGGGCCCCCAGATCGTCGCCACCGACCGGTCCTTTTCGCTCGGGCTGTCAAAGACCCAGAACCTGCCGCGGGCCATGGCGCAGCTCGGCTACGTGGTCGTCACCCTGGACGGGCGCGGCACGCCGGAGCGCTCGAAGGCGTTCCAGGACGTCATCTACCGGAGCTGGGGCAAGAACGAGATCGCGGACCATGCCGGCGCCATCCGGCAGCTCGGGGAGCGGCATCCCTTCATGGACCTCGACCGCGTCGGCATCTGGGGGCATTCCTGGGGCGGCTACTACGCCTTCGCGGCGCTGGCCCAGGCGCCGGACCTGTACCGGGCCGCGGTTTCGAGCGCACCCGGTTACAACCCATACGCGTCACTCCTGTACGAGCCCTACCTCGACCTGCCGCATCGGGCCAAGAGCGCCTACGAGTTCGCGTCGCCCTATCGCCTGGCGCCGCAGGTGCAGGGCAGGCTGATGCTCGTCGGCGGCCTCGCGGATTTCGCGACGTTTCCGGAGTTCATGCGCATGAGCCGGGCGCTGATCGATGCCGGCATCGACCACGACCAGGTCGTGCTTCCGGAGGAGGGACACGGCTACACCGGCGTGGCCGAGGAGTACTTCATTCGCAAGCTGGCCGGCTTCTTTGCGAGAAACGTGTCGGAGGCGGGGCGGTAGCCACTGCGTCTCCAAGACAGCATTTGCCAGGGAGGTTCAGGCATGCGACGTCGACAGTTCGTTACCAGTGCGGCCACGCTGGCCGCAGCGCCCGCCATCGCGCTCACCAACCAGCCCGCCGCCGCGGCTGCCGGGCAGGCGGGGGGTTCTTCTCTCGCGGGCCTGGGCGAGCTGCTTTCGGAGCTGATTCCGCAACTCGCCGGGCAACTCGGTTCGCCGGGGTACGTGGCAGGCATCTACCACGACGGGTCGGAGTGGCTGTTCGCCCACGGCGTCCGCAACCTCAATACCGGCGATCCCATGACGACGGACACGGCCTGGTTGCTCGGTTCCATCACCAAGGTGCTGACCACGACCCTGCTACTGAAGTACGTGGAAGCCGGCCGGATCGATCTCGACGCGCCCATCACTCGGTACCTCCCGGACCTCCGCCTCGCCGAGGAAGGTGCCGCGGAGCGCATCCGGGTGCGGCAACTCGTCAATCACACCAACGGCATCGATGCGGACACCCTCATGCCCGCGAAGGAGTTCGGCCCCAACGCCGTGCAGTCCTATATCGATGCGCTCGCCGGGATCGGCACGCTGTTCGCCCCGGACGAACTGCTGCACTACACGAACCCGGGTTTCACGATCGCCGGACGCATCATCGAGACGCTCTCGGGCAAGCGTTTCGACCGCACGCTCGAGGAGGAGATCTTCGCGCCCATCGGCATGGACCGATCGGTCACGTCCGCCACCCAGGCGATCCTCCACCGCACCGCGGTCGGCGCCTACCCCGGCCCAGACGGCGAGATGTCCGCGGCGCGGCTGTTCATGCTGCCGGTGTCGGCGGCGCCGGCCGGAGCGACTCCGATCGTCAACGTCCCGGACCTCATCGCATTCGGGCGTACGCACCTGGCCGACGGCGTCGCGCCCAACGGAACGCGCGTGCTCTCCGCCGAACTCTGCAGGGCGATGCGCACTCCGACCTTCGATCTCGAGACACCGAATGCGCCGCCGATCGGCCTCGGCTGGTTCCTGCCGCCCATCGGCGGGACGACGGCGTGGTGGCACGGCGGCGGGTCGCCGGGAGGCACCGCCGGGCTGACCGTGTTGCCGGAGTACGACCTGGTGATCGCGAGCTTCGGTACGGGGCCGGGATCGAGCCCCATCCACGATCGGTTGGTCACCACGGTGTTGCAGGAGCACGTCGGGCTGACCGTTGCGCCGCCATTCACGGGAGCGCCGACCACCCTGCCGATGAGCCAATATGCCGGCGACTACGAGTCCTTCGAGTCACGTGCGGAAGTGCGTGTGGGGAAGGACGCCGACGAACTCGACGTGACCTCGCACTACCTGCCGGCCAGCGAGGAACAGGAACAGGTGCTGAGGGGCTACAGCGGCGCCGCCGGGGACGCGACGCCGACGGTCACCTACGCCGCGATTCACGACAACCTGTTTGCACCGGCCGCGTTGCCGAGGGAGTTCTTCTCGGGCGTCTGGGGGCGCATGGCGCTACTGTCGTTTCACGACGTCGGGAGCCGTCGATACGCGCATACCCGTTTCAGGGCCATGCCAAGGGTCTGACTTCCTCAGGGTTGGCGATACGCCTTGCGAATGGTCACGGGCTCGCTCAGGAGCTGACCCCGCAGGTAGGCGTTGTCCGTGGGCGCCGTGGACTCCTCCTGGTGAATCCCGTGCACCACGTCCATGCCCGACGTCACGCGTCCGAAGGCGGCGAACCCGAGTCCGTCCGGGTTGCGCTGGCCGCCGAAGTCGAGGCTCGGCTGATCGCCGATCGTGACGAAAAACGCGCCGCCGCTCGCGGTGCCGGGGTCCGTTCTCCCCAGTGACAGCGTGGCATCGGCGTGGAGGATCCCGGTCTCTTCGGTGGTCTCGTGGGCAACCGGCGGCAATGCCTTCGAGGGGTCCATCAGGCCGCCCTGGATCACTTCGATGGCCGGCGAGCCGTTGTCGTTGCTGCGGCGCACGACGCGGTAGAAGGCGCCGCCGTCAAAGAGCCCCTGGTCGACGTGCGCGAGGAAACTGCCGGCCGATTCGGGCGCGGCCTCCGGGTACACGGCCACTTCGATGTTGCCTGCGTCCGTTTCCAGCGTGACCCCGACCGCGGGACCCAACTCGTCCTCTGCCGGGTCCGCGGCTCCGGGCGCCTCGGGGTGCGCCATGGCAGCCATCTGTATGGTCTTCACCTTCTCCATCATGTAGTCCGAGGACGACTTGGCGCTGAAACCGGTGGGCGGCTCCTGTCCCGCGAGATGCCGCACGAAATAGTCCCACATGCGCACCATCCCGTAACCCGGCAGGGCATGGCCCGCCTGGGGCATGAGCACCAGGTCGAACACCTTGTTGGCGTCCATCAGGGCCTGCGTGAGCTGGAAGAGGCCGCCCGGGTGCACGCCGAAGTCCAGCATGCCGTGGATGAACAGCAGCTTGCCCTCGAGGTTCGCGGCGTGGGTCAGGTTCGCCTGCTCGACGTAGTTGTCGCCCGCCAACAGGCCCTGGTAGCGCTCGCCCCAACTGTGCCAGAACAGCCGCTGGTCGTGGTTGCCGGCAATGGAGACGCCGACCTTGAAGAACTCCGGGAACTTGAGCATGCCCCGCGCCGCCATGTAGCCGCCGCCGGAGACGCCGGTGATGCCGACGCGCTCCGCGTCGAGGTACGGGAAACGCTCGCCGAGCTGCCGGATGCCGGCGACATGGTCTTCGAGGTTGCTCGCGGTCTGCAGCCGGCCGTAGGACGCCTCGTGGAAGGCGCGGGAGCGTTCCGTCGTGCCGCGGCCGTCCAGGATGACCACGACGAACCCGAGTTCCGCCAGGGAGGTGGCCGAATCGAGGCTCAGGGAGCCTGCGGAACCGAAACCCGACTTGGGCACGTTCGCGACCTGCGGCCCCCCATAGATGTAGTCGATCACCGGCCAGGACCGGCCGTCGTCGAAGTCGCTCGGCTTGACCATCACGCCGCGAATGTCGGTCTCGCCGTCGGCGGCGGTGACGGAGAATGGCTCCGGCCACGGCCGCTCCTCGGGCAGGGAGTGCGGTGTCGCCTCTTCGATGACCATGCGCTCTTCGCCGTCCTTCGACATGAGCGCGGTGACGTTCGGCCGGTCCGGGCGCTGGCGTGTCTCCACGTAGAAGGCGCCGCCGGGAGCCAGCCCGGAAACCGCGCCCGGATCCTGACCGAAGACGGTGAGGATCAGCAGCGAAAAGTCCCCCTGCGAGAGCACGAGGCGGTCGTCGTCGCCGGAACTGAGCAAGGTGAGTTCGGTCGTGTCCAGGTTTACACGGGCCACCTCGCGAAAGTAGGGGTTGGCGTCCGGGCGGCGGCCGCCGATGGTCAGGAAGAGCTCGCGCCCTTCCCGGTCCACCCCGAGAACGTCCCGGACGAGCCAGTCGCCGGCCGTCAGCGCGCGTTTCTCCTCGCCCGTCGCCGCGTCGTGCAGGTAGAGGTGTCCCCAACCCGACTTCTCCGAGTACCAGGCGAACTCGCCGCTCTCGGGCAGGGGCACGATGAAGGTCGGCATGTACACGTTGGAGCCGAGTTCCAGGTAGGTGTCGGTGGTCTCCCGGAACACCACCCGGGTGATCCCCGAGTCGCGCGGCGCGGTCACCACGCGGGCTTCCCGCTCGCCGCGCAGGATGTCGACGAAGTAGACCGCCGCGGAGTCCGCGGACCACCAGGCCCGGTTGCCTCCGAAGGGGGTGTCGTTCATCCGCGTGGCGGCAAGGTCCGCGTAGTGAATGGGCGTCTGCTTGCCGGTGTCCGTGTCGATGATCGTCATGCGGAACCGCGTGACGTGCTCGTCCCCGGGCAACGCCTGTCGGTAGTCGATGACCTTGGGCCGAATGCTCCCGTCCGCCGGCGCAAAATCGATCACCGGCAAGGACTTCACCTGCCGGTCGTCGGTCTGCGCGGTGAACACGTACCGCGAGTCCGGCGACCAGACCGCCTCCGGCTTGACTGCCGGACGGCCCGTGGCGTGGGGATTGGCCCCGTACGCGTAGAAGGGCGCGCCGTCGGTGGTGAGCTGCTTCTCCTCGCCGGAAGCGAGGTGCTTCAGCCAGAGATTGTGGCCCTTGGAGTAGACCGCCCGGGACCCGTCGGGGGACACCAGCCAGGACGGGTCTTTGGGATTGGCGTCCAGTTCCTCGAGTTCGCCGTCCTCGAACCGAAAGAACCGCCCGGCATTCGTGAAGGTCACGGCAGCGGGTTCTATCTCGACGCCGACGATGGGCAATGCGGAGGCGTCCATTTCCTGACCGGTCTCTTCGGCGAGGGCGGCCGCGAGGGCGTCGTGGTCGAAGGCCGGCCGTTTCTCGCCCCGTCCCGCATCTACCACGGTGTAGTCCTTCCCCTCCGGCGTTTCGCGCTCGTACCAGAAGGTGGATCCGTCGATCCATCGCGGATGGACGGCCTGGTTGAGCACCCATCGGTCCTGGAGGTGCGCCTGGGCGGCAGCCGCCCGCTCGTAGGCCGGCCACAGGGGATGTGTGGACTCCTCCTCCGCAGCGCACACGCCTACACTCGACAGGAGCAGGACCGCGAGGAAGGGAGCGAATAGGGGACGGGCCCAGGCGTGGATCGTGTTCATGTGGCCTCCAGGAGGTAGCACTGGCGTTGGACGTCGGCGACTTCCGAGAGTGCGCGCCGTCTTTGGTCGGGTTTCCCGATAGCTGTCATTCGTCAGCCAATCCAACCGGACCAAGTTGTAGGACGCGGCCCCGCTCGACGCCCTCAGGACCTTGGTCGGTGCGGCGGCAGTCGCCGGTCTGTCAGTAGCCGACCGGCCGGCTGTCGTTCGCTGGCGTCAGCGCCCAGACCATCGAGACGCCGCCGCTGCGCTTGCCGGTGTCGGGGTCGATCGTGGCCCCGGACCAGCCGCCCTGGAGCACGTCGTCCTCGTAGAGGTTCGCCCCCATGGCGTTGGCGGCGGACACCACGTCCGGATCGAACCTGCCTTCCACGATGCTGGTGCGCTCCGTGAGGCCGGTCGAGGTGAACTCCGGGGAGCCGAACGCCGGCGCCCCCGCCGCTTCCTCCGGGCTGTAGCCGAAGTCCAGGATGGAGTGCAGGACCTGGATGGTCTTCTGGTGCAGGCCCATGCCGATGGAGCCGAAAGCAAGCAAGGGCGTGCCGTTGCGCATCACGATGCCTGGATTCGTAGGATCGGGCAGCCGGACGCCAGGGCCGGCGGCCGCGATCTGCGCCTGCTGGTGCGCCCCGGAGTCGGGAATCGATATGCCGTCGACGAAGATGCCGGTCATGCCCCAGCTCACGGTGTTGATGGAGTGCACCATGCCGAGCATGTTGCCCCACTGGTCGACGGTGGCGATGGTGTCGGAGTGCACCGGCACGGGTTGCGGGGGACGCGCGAACGGGATGTCGCCGGCCTGCAGCGCCGCCCAGAGGGCGCGGCCGTGCGCCTTGTCGAGCCGGCCTTCGAGGGACATGTCCACGCCGGGCACCTCGTCGGCGAGATGCGGGAACAGGTAGCCGGCCATGGACAGCCGCGTGAGCTGCGTCAGCCAGAACAGGGCTTCCGGCGATTCGGTGTAGTGCCCCATGGAC
>JAPPHP010000208.1 GCA_028821035.1 Gammaproteobacteria bacterium
CGGTTCACCGGGTTCGCCCGGTACTCCGGGTTGTCCATCTCGTCGGTGACGATCACCCGGTGCGGCATGCCCCACTTGTGGGCGAGGGTCTCGGAGAGGGCCAGGTCGCTGCGTTTCAGGCTCGGCGATCCCGATGTGACCGCAAGCGCCTTCGCGCCGAGGACCTCGGCGGTGACGTAGGCGACCAGGGACGAGTCCACTCCGCCCGAGTAGGCGATGAGGGCCGAGTCGAAACTCCCGATGAATTCCTTCAGGGCGGCGTAGCGATCTGCCGTGGCTGCGTCCATGGGGGCATGTTAACCCGGTTGTCGTCCGGGGACCGCTCGCGCGGCGGGGGCGTACAATCCCGTTCCGTGGCCGACACCCCCGCACAGGAGATGGTCGTCACCTGGGGAGACCCCCGGGAAACGGAGCCGTGCGACCTCTTGCCGCCGGATCGGTTCTACGGAGAGGATGCCCCACGGCTTGCGGCGGAGTTGCTGCGGTGCTGTGGCGTCGATACCGGCGTCCCCGTCGGCCCGGAGTCCCGTACAGTCGAGATGCGCCTGTTCTCCGAGTGCGCCGGCTGGCGTACGCCGCCCTCGGCAGCGGAGCTGTATCACGCCATGCGGGCGTCGCGGCCGACGCCGAGACAGTCGCTCGTGCTGCGGACCTGGCTGCGAGCGGCTTCCTTCAGCGAGCTGCTCGGGGGTTGGATCGAGTACGCCTACACTTGGCGCGACCTCGTTCGGGCAGCACACCGGACAGGGCCGCACCGGAACGAACTGAAGCACTGGCTGAACGACTTCGCGCGCCCCGATCACGGGCCCCGGTGAGGGGGGCATGAGCAGCTCCCTGACGCTGCCGGAACCGGCGCGCGGTCTCTTTCGGACCGTACGGGCCACCCTCGTCGAACTGCTGCCCTCCGTGATCGACGGCGATCGCGGCTGGTGGTTGGGTGGAGGGACCGTTCTCGCGGCCCAGTGGCAGCACCGGTTGAGTACGGACCTCGACATATTCCTGCCTGCCGAAGCCAGCCTCGCAACGTTCGATCCGCGCTGGGCGCCGCACTTTCGCGATGCGATGCTGCGTCTCGGGGCGACCCGCATGGAAGTGCAGCAACGCTCCGTCAAGACCTGGTTCCCGGCGGGGCGCCTTGAGATCACCGCCCTGGATCCTGTCCCGGACCTTCCGCCGCGCGTGGCGAGCATCGACGGCAGCGAGGCCCGTCTCGTCGAGAATGCCTCGATCCTGTGCGGGAAGTTGTATGGTCGCGGTCGACGGTTGCCGGCGGGACGTGTTCGACGTCTGCGTGGCCGCGGTGGAGGACCCCGATGCCCTACGTTGTGCGGTCAACCACGTCGGCCCGGACACCCGGCGCGAGATAGCGCATCTCCTGACCATCGGTGCTGACGCGTATCGCGCGTCTGCCGCGGAGGCGATCCTCGAGCCCGCTCCGCGGTTTGCCGGTCTGCTGCAGGAAGCGCCGGAGCGGGCCGCCGCGCTCATCCAGGACGAAACCTGGGCGAGCACGGACCTCGACTATGCTGTGGAAGGCGCGGTCACCGTGACGGCGCGAACCGTCGCGGGAACGTTGGTGTCGCGAACGTGCAGGTCGGGGCAAGCCATGGCTGCAGCCATGCTCCGGATGGGGTTGGAAGAGACGATGCTGGGGCGCCACGGCACGGTGGGGGCGTTCGTGGCGCACGTCGACGCCCGGTTGCGCTGATGCGCGCCGGTGCAAGCCCTGCCGCTACAGCCGGTTGATGCGGTTGGCGAGGAAGCCGGCGCCGAAGCCGTTGTCGATGTTCATGACGGCGACGCCGGAGGCGCAGCTGTTGAGCATCCCGAGGAGTGCGGCGATGCCGCCGAACGAAGCGCCGTAGCCGATGCTCGTCGGGACGGCGATCACCGGCTTGTCCACGAGCCCGCCGACGACGCTTGGCAGGGCGCCTTCCATGCCTGCGACCACGATGACGACCCTGGCCTCGCGCAGTTCCGCGGCGCGCGCCAGCAGGCGGTGGATGCCGGCGACGCCGGCGTCCTGGATGCGCGTTACCGGGTTCCCGTAGAACTCGCAGGTGACCGCCGCCTCTTCCGCGACCGGCGCGTCCGACGTGCCGGCGGTGACGATGGCGACGCTCGTCTCGACCTCGACCACGGGGCCCTGGTGGAAGGTGATGGCACGGGCCACCGGATGGTACTCGGCGCCGTCGAGTTCGCTCTCGATGGCGGCGTAGGTGTCCGGGTGCACCCGGGTCGCGAGCACGTTGTCGCCGCGGCCGCGGATCGCCCGGTAGGTCTTCAGGATCTGCTCGGGGGTCTTGAACTCGCCGTAGATCACTTCGGGGGCGCCGGTGCGCCGTCCGCGGTCGTGGTCGACCGTGACGTCACCGGCCCGCTCGAAGTACGCCGCATCGATGCGCTCGAGGGCGTCCGCCTGCGGCAGGTCGCCGGAGCGGAAGGCGTCGAGCACGTCGGCAAGGCGCTTCAGTCGTTCATCCATGCCGCGATCTCGCGTTCGGCAACGTCCCTGGCCGCGAGATAGTCCTCGCCCCGGTCACGCGCCAGGCGGAGCACGTCGTCGTGCTCGGCCTTCCACCTGCGCCGGCCGTCCGGCAGCGTCGCGACCTTGACCCGCACGTCGCCGAGGGACGTAGGCACCGTCACGGTCTCGCGCGGCAGCATCCACTTCTGCACGTCGCGGAAACGCACGCCGATGGTCGTGGAGTCCCGCACGAGCCGTTCGACCAACCCGGGGAGGTCGTCCGGATGCGCCAGCACGGAGACCCGGTGCGCCGGACGGGACTTCTTCATCAGGCCGGGCGTCACCATCACGTCCCGGGCGCCGGCGTCGAAGAGTCCCTCGATCAATGGCTGGAACGCCTCCGGGCTCATGTCGTCGACGTTGCAGTCGATCTCGACGTTGGTTTCCGTCTCGTACGGGGTGGCGGCCTCCTCCCCGGCCTCCGCCGTGCCCAGCATGACGCGCAGCACGTTGGGGATGGAGAAGTCCTTCTGCCCGATGCCATAGCCGACGCGCGCGCTGGTGAAACCTGCGGGCTCGTCGAAGACGTCGACGGAGCCGCGCAGGATGGCCGCGCCGGTCGGCGTGGTGGTCTCGGCCTCGACGCGCCCGTAGCTGCAGGGCGCGCCCGTGAGCAGGGCGGCCGTCGCGGGCGCCGGCACGGGCATCAGGCCGTGGGCGCAGCGCACCATGCCGCCTCCGACCTCGACAGTGCGCGACCACGCCCGTTCGATGCCGAGCCAGTCGAGGCCGAGGGCGGCGGCGACGATGTCCACGATGGCGTCGGTGGCGCCCACCTCGTGAAAGTGCACCTCTTCCACGCCGATGCCATGGATCCCGGCCTCCGCCTCGGCGAGCGCGCGGAAGATGGTTGTGGCGCGCGTCTCGACCGGTTGCGGGTAACCGGCGTCCTGGATGATCTCCACGATGTGGGCCAGCCGGCGGTGGGGGCGCGGGGCGTCCTCGGCCAGGCGCACCGTGGCCTGTGTTCCCGTGATCCCCATCTTGCGGGCGGAGGCGAGCACGAGTTCGAACTCGGAGGCGAGTCGGAGTTTCGCAAGCTCCCCCTGGAGATAGTCCTCCGGCACGCCGAGATCGGCCATCGCGCCGATGTGCATGTCGCCGGAGATGCCGCTGAAGCAGTCGTAGAGCAGGGCGGTGGCCATGGGGCGATGTTAACTGAACGCGGTCCGGCGCAAGCGTTTCATGGCCGGTCCGGCGCAAGCGCCTCATGGCCGGTCCGGCGCAAGCGCCTCATGGCCGGTCCGGCGCAAAGCGCCTGATGGCCGGTCCGGCGCCGTGGCATGATCGGGCGATGTCGCGTTTGAGCGTCCCGCGGCCGATGTGGCCGTGCAAGCAACTGGACCTGTCCTGGCGGGACTGGCGCTTCGCCCTCGGCCGCTGCCTTGCGCCGCCGCCATGGCGGGAGGTGGCGGAACGGGTGGAGCGCCTGTGGCCGTCCGGGCGCGGCGTCCTGGCATGCATGAACGTGCGTTCGGCCTTCGACCTCTACCTGCGCGCCCGTCGGTGGGCGCTCGGCGACGAGATCGTGTTCTCGGCGCTGACCGTGCCGGACATGCCGGCGATCGCGCGGCGGCACGGCCTGCGGGTCGTGCCGATCGACGTCGACGCCGATACGGGCGCCTGGCGGACGCACGATCTCGAACGGGCCATCGGGCCGAAGACGCGCGCCGTGGTGCTGACGCACCCCTTCGGGGCCCGCCTCGACGTCGCACCGGCCATCGCGACCGCCCGCGCGCGCGGCATCGCCGTCGTCGAGGACTGTGCCCAGGCCTATCTCGGCCCGGCCTGGACCGGACATCCGGACGCGGACCTCGCGCTCTTCTCGTTCGGCCCCATGAAGACGGCGACCGCGCTCGGTGGAGCGGTCGCGCATGTCCGGGACCCGGAGACGCTCGAGCGCATGCGCCGGCAACGCGGCTGTCAGCCCGCGCAGGCCACGGCGGCGTTCCTGCGGCGCGTCCTGGTGGCCGGAGGGCTGAAGTTGGCCGGCAACCCCCGGGTATACGGCGCGCTGGCAGCCGTCCTTGGCGCGGTCGGAGCGGATCGCGAGCGCTGGGTGCACCGCCTGACACGGAACACGCGACCCGGCACGGCGGCGTTGCGGCAACGCCCGTGTGCGGCGCTCCTCGCGCTGCTCGAACGGCGGCTGGCGGAGGGGGATGCGCCCGTGACGCGGCGGACCGCCCCGGCCAGGGCGCTCTTCGATGCCGTCGGTCCCGGGGTGCGCCTTCCCACGCGCGACGCCGAGCCGCACGCGTACTGGATGGCGCCGGTCCTCGTGCCGGACCCGGAGGCGTGCAAGGAGGCGTTGCGCGGCGCCGGTTTCGACGCCATGTCCGCGCGCCTTTGCGCGGTCTCGGGGGAAGGCGTCGACGTACCGGGCGCACGATGCTTGGCGAGCGCGGTCCATCTCCCGTTCGACCCCGACATGCCGCCGGAAGAACTCGCGCGCCTCGGAGAGTCGATGACGCGGTTCGACGCGCGTGGAAGCCCCGGGCGCCGGCCCGTGTAGCATGGGCCCGTACGCCTCCCAACACGAGCCGTGGCGACGCCAGACATTCCGGACAGCTTCTTCGAGCGCGTCGACACCAGTCCCGACGGCGAGTTCTACCGTGAGCCGCGTTTCGTCCAGCACATCGACCAGGTCACGATCGACGCGCTGACCGAGTGGTACCGCGAGTTCCTCCACCCCGAGGCCGACGTGCTCGACCTGATGTCCTCATGGGTGTCCCATTACCCGCCGGAGGTGGCGCTCGGACGCGTGGCGGGCCTCGGCATGAATGCGGCGGAACTGGCCGCGAACCCGCGCCTGACGGAACACTGCGTCCACGACCTCAATGCCGATCCGGAACTGCCGTACGAGGACGCGGCGTTCGACCGCGCGACCATCGCCGTCTCGATCCAGTACCTCGTGCGGCCGGTCGAAACCGTGCGCTCCGTCGCGCGGGTGCTGCGCCCCGGGGGCCAGCTCTGCGTGGCGATGTCGCACCGCTGCTTCCCGACCAAGGCGATCCGCGCCTTCCAACAGCTGCCGCCCCGCGACCGCATTCGTCTCGTCGGGGCCTACCTGGACCTCGGGGGGTTCGAGGAGGTCGCGTTCGTGGACCGTTCGCCCCCGAGCGGAGACCCACTCTGGATTGTCACGGGCCAGGTGTCCGGCCCCTGACCGATTGGCGCCGCGTGTCTTGCTTGCTGTTCATGCATACAGTATCTTGCAGGCATGAGCGAGACGAGCTGGCCGCGCATCGTCGCCCACGCCGACATGGATGCGTTCTATGCGGCGGCGGAGCAGCTCGACCATCCGGAGCTGCGGGGACGCCCGGTGCTCGTCGGTCCGCGGAGCGAGCGGGGCGTTGTCCTGACCGCCAGCTACGAGGCGCGGCCTTACGGGGTGGGCAGCGCCATGCCCATCGCCCGGGCCCGGCGGCTCTGTCCCGACGCCATCACGGTCCCGCCCCGGTTCGATCGTTACGAGGAGCTCTCTCGCACCATCATGGGGGTGTTCGGGGACTTCTCGCCCAATGTCGAGGCGCTGAGCCTGGACGAAGCGTTCATCGAGCTGTCCGGGGCCGAGCGCATCTTCGGCCCGCCCCAGCGAATGGGCCAACGCATCCGGGAGGCGGTCCGCGAAGCCACCGGGCTGACCGCCAGCGTCGGCGTCTCGTCGACCAAGTACGTGGCGAAAGCCGCCAGCAGTTACCGCAAGCCGTACGGACTCACCGTGGTGCCGCCGGGGGAGGCGAAAGCGTGGCTCGCCCCGCAGCCCGTCTCGCGGCTGTTCGGCGCCGGCCCGAAGACTTTGCCGAAGCTCGAGGCGCTCGGCCTGCACACTATCGGCGACGTGGCCGCCTGCGACCCGCGTGAGCTGCATCGTGGCCTGGGCAGCATCGGCACGCACTTCGCGGCCCTCGCGAACGCGCGCGACCCGCGACCGGTGGAGGGTGGCCGCGGCTCACGCAGTGTTGGTTCGGACCGCACGCTGCTCGCGGACGTCGCGACGCGGGCCGAGATCCTGCCGCACCTGCGGGACGCGGCCGACCGCATCGGGCGCCGCCTGCGGCGCAAGGGGTGCGCGGCGCGTGGCGTGCGCGTTCGGCTCAAGACCACGCGCTTCGAAATGCTGACTCGGCAATGCCTGCTTGGCCGCGCGACCGACGTGGCGGACGTGCTCTACGAGACCGCGGACCGTTTGCTCGACGCCTTCAGCCACCCCGGACCGTTTCGCCTCGTCGGCATGGCGGCGTACGACCTCTCCCCCGCGGAGGCCCCCGAACAACTGCAGCTCTTTGACCGTCATGCCCCGGTCCGCCGCCTGGAGCGTACGCTCGATGCACTGATCGAGCGTTTCGGCAAGGACGTCGTGGGCAGGGCGCGCGATCTTGGTCCCGAGCGCACGCTCGGTGGGCGCGACGCGGGCCCGAATCTCGACTTCCTTTCGCTGGGAGAGGCGATGGGAGGCGCCTCCGACACCATCTGACGCCGCACACCATCCCCTGTAAAATCCGCGGCATCCAGGGAGGACCCGCGATGAAAGCACTCTTGGCATGCGCCTGCCTGCTCGCCGCCGTGGCCGGGCACGCGATGCGCGTGGACAACTTCATGCTGCTCGACCAGGACGGCAAGGCCCACGAACTCCACTACTACTCGGACGCGAGCGCCATCGTGCTGATCGTGCAGGGCAACGGCTGTCCCATCGTGCGCAACGCCTTGCCGGACTATCGCGCCATCAGCGACGTGTACGCGGAGCGCGGCGTGCGCTTCCTGATGATCAACTCGAACCTGCAGGACCACCGCGAATCCATCGCCGCCGAAGCCCGCGAGTGGAACATTCCGTACCCGATCCTCGTCGACGAGGGACAGCTCGTAGGCGAGTCCCTCGGCCTGACCCGGACGGCCGAAGTCATGGTCATCGATCCGCGCCGGTGGGAGATGGTCTACCGTGGCGCCGTCAACGATCGTCTGACCTACGAGCGGCAGAAGCAGACGGCTTCGGAACACTACCTGCGCAACGCCCTGGACGCCGTCCTGGCGGGTGACGTCGCCGCGATCGAGGATCGTGGCGCCAAGGGATGCCTGATCAACCTTCCAGGCGCCAAGGCGGATCACACACAGATATCCTACAGCGACACCGTCGCGCCGCTGCTGCGCGACAACTGCCAGGAGTGTCACCGGCCCGGCGGCATCGCGCCATGGGCCATGACCGGCTATCCGATGGTCCGGGGCTTCGCGCCGATGATCCGCGAGGTCCTCCGCACGAAGCGCATGCCGCCCTGGCACGCGGATCCGCATGTCGGGACCTGGAAGAACGACCGCGGCCTGTCGGTGGAGGAACGCCAGACCCTCGTGCACTGGGTCGAGGCCGGCGCCCCGCGGGGCGCGGGACCGGACCCGCTGGCCGAAGCCGTGGACACGGCGCCCGAGTGGCCCCTCGGCGAGCCCGACCTCATCGTCGAGCTGCCGCCCTTCGAGGTGGCGGCGTCCGGAGTCGTGGAATACCAGTTCCCGGTGGTCGCGAACCCGCTGGACCGGGACGTCTGGGTACGGGCCATGGCGATCGATCCCGGCGTGACCGAGGTCGTGCACCACGTGCTCGTGGGCACAACGGAGCCGGGTCGCGAGGTGAAGTACTCCGACGAGAGCCTGATGAACAACTACCTCGGCGGCTACGCGCCGGGCACCGGGCCGCAGGTCATGCCGGAGGGAACGGGCGTCTTCGTCCCGAAGGACGTCGGGTTCATGTTCCAGTTGCACTACACGCCGTACGGCAAGGTCGTCACGGACCGCACGCGCATGGGGCTCTACTTCCACGACGAGCCCCCGGCGAACTTCCTGCGCCACAGCGTGGCCCTCAATCCGACGATCCGGATTCCCGCGCACGCGCGGGATCACGAGGAGTCCGCCTACTTCGAGTTCTACCGCGACGCGGTGCTCTACCAGGTGCTCCCGCACTCGCACTACCGGGGCAAGGCCTCGACGTTCACCCTGCGGTACCCCGACGGCCGGGAAGAACTGGTCCTCTCGGTGCCGAACTACGACTTCAACTGGCAGCGGGGCTATGAGTTCGTGGAGCCCCGCATGCTGCCCGCGGGCACCCGGCTGATTCACACCACAACCTACGACAACTCGGCGCAGAACCCCGGCAACCCGGACCCGACGCGGGACATTGCGTGGGGGCTGTACTCGGACGACGAGATGCTCTACGGCGACTTCGTCTTCAGTTGGGTCGAAGAGACTTCCACGAGTCCGATCGACAATCCGGAGCGGACCGAGGTGGTGCAGATGGTCGGCTTCCTCGACCGCGACCGCGACGGCCACGTGCGGCTCGACGAGGTGCCGGAAAATATGCGCGAGGACTTCAGGAAGGCGCTCGAGCGGGGCGACCGGGACGGCAACGGGGCACTGGATCAGGCGGAGTACTGGGCGGTCGCCCAGGAGCGGGCCAAGGCCGGCGGGCAGCGCACGGCCCGCGCCGCCGAGGACGCGTCCGCCGCCGGAGAGTAACGCCGCACGCGGCGCCGTTCGCGGCCCAGAGCGATGCAGCCGGCCGCACCCGCCGTCAGGGACATCGTGCTCGTCGGCGCGGGGCACAGCCACGTGCAGGTGCTGCGGCGCTTCGGTATGCGGCCCGAGCCGGGCATCCGGCTCACGGTGATCGCCCGGGAGGTCCACACGCCGTACTCGGGGATGCTGCCGGGACACGTCGCGGGCCGTTACGACCGGGACGAGATGCACATCGACGTGGCGCGGCTCGCGCGCTTCGCCGACGCCCGGCTGATCCCGTCGGAAGTCACGGGCCTCGATCTCGACGATCGGCGGGTGGTCATGGGAGACCGTCCGCCGCTTCGGTACGACATCCTGTCGCTCAACACCGGCGGCGTCCCCGGCGGGGGGTACGCGGAACGGAGCTACGTCACGCCAGTCAAGCCCATCGGTGGCTTCCTGCCGCGGTGGAACGCGGTCTGCGAGGAACTTGCGCGACGACCCATGCGGCTCGTTTTCGTGGGCGGAGGCCCCGGCAGCGTGGAACTCGCCCTTGCCATGCGCGCGCGGTTCCCCGAGACGGCGCGATGCACGCTGGTGACGGCCGACCCGGAACTCCTCGCGGAGCACGCGCGGCCGGTGCGGCGCCGGCTCACGGCACTCCTGTCCGCCCGCGGGGTAGAAATCCACACGGACTTCTTCGTTGGAGCCGTGGACGGGGATCGCGTCCGCGCACGCGACGACCGGGCGCTGCCCCACGACCACGTGTTCTGGGTTACGGGAGTCGAGCCCTTCGTGGCGTTCCGCGACAGCGGCCTCGCAACCGACCCCGACGGATTCGTCGAAGTGAGCGATACGCTCCAGTCCACGTCGCATCCCGACGTCTTCGCGGCCGGGGACACGGCGGGCATGCGAGGGTCACCGCGGCCCAAGTCCGGCGTGTTCGCGGTGCGGCAGGGCCCCGCCCTGGCGGACAACCTGCGCCGTCACGCCCTGGGGCGGCCGCTCAGACGCTACCGCGCCCAGCGCGAGGCCCTCGCCCTGATCGGTACCGCGGACGGCCGCGCCGTCGCGTCCCGAGGTCGCTGGCACGCGTCCGGTCGTTGGGTGTGGGTCTGGAAGGACTGGATCGACCGGCGGTTCATGCGCCGCTTCCAGGAGTTGCCGGAGATGGAGGTGACGCCGCCGGTGCTTGCGCCCGGTCTGGGGGCGGACGCCCCCGACGCCATGCGCTGCGGGGGCTGCGGCGCCAAGCTCGGGGCCGACATCCTCGAACGCGTGCTGCGCCGGCTGCCGCGCGGACAGGATGCGGGTCTCGTGCAGGGGATCGGGGACGACGCGGCGGTGGTGCGGCTCGAATCGTCGACCCTGGCGATGAGTTGCGACGGGTTCCGCGCGATGGTGGACGATCCCTATCGTTTCGGCCGCATCGCCGCCCATCACGCCATGAACGACCTCTACGCCATGAACGCGGCGCCCCGGCACGCGCTCGCACTGGTCACGGTGCCGCTGATGTCCGATGCACTCATGGAGGAGGACCTCTACCAGGTGATGGCGGGGGCCGTGCGGGTGTTCCACGAGCACGGCGTCACGCTGGCAGGCGGCCATTCCGCGGAGGGGGCGGAACTCTCGGTGGGCTTTGCCGTGACCGGGGCGGCTCCGGACGCGCCCCTGGTCAAGGGAGGACTGCGGCCCGGCCAGCACCTGGTGCTCACGAAGGCCATCGGCACCGGGGCCGTGTTGGCCGCCGCGATGCAGGGCCGCGCCGCGGGTCGGGACCTGGTGGCGGTGCTCGACCTGATGGATGCCTCGAGCGCGGCGGCCGCCCGTATCCTGGCCGACCATGGCGCGACGGCGTGCACCGACGTCACCGGGTTCGGTCTCGCGGGCCACCTGTCCGAGATGACCCGGGCTTCCGGAGTGGCCGTCGGGCTGCGGCTCGGTGCCGTGCCCATGGTTCCCATCGCGGTCGCCTTGATGGAGGGCGGCATGCAGAGTTCGCTGCAGCCCAACAACGAGCGCGCGCTCGAGGACTTCATGCTCCGCGGCTGCGGACCTGGCGACGCGCGCCTGCGCATGCTCGCGGACCCGCAGACCGCGGGCGGCCTCCTGGCCGGCGTGCCGGCCGATGCGGCGTCCCCCTGCGTGGACGCGCTCCAGGC
>JAPPHP010000209.1 GCA_028821035.1 Gammaproteobacteria bacterium
CACAGACCCCGTGGAACGCGCTGAAGTACTAGAAACTTACGGGACACCACACTAGTTGAACGGCAATATGCCGGACTCGCGGTAATACACCCTGGGCTCCGCGCGCGCTTGGGCTCCGCCGGCCGGATTGGCCGCACCGTACGGAGGAATCGCCGTGCCGGCCCGCGCGAGCCTGGCGGCCATCGAGACCCTCCGGTTGCCGGAGCCGAAAGCCAGGCTACGATGGAGCAGCGACCCGTGCATCAGCACGAACTGGCCCCGCCTCAAGGGCAAGGGAGTGACCCGGTCCTGGACGAGGTCGGGGACTTCCTCGATGTGACGCGGGATGTCCCGGTCGAAGGCGTTGATCGGCAGGTGCGATCCCTTCACGTATTCGATGCGGCCCTCGTTCATGCCGATGTCCGTCAGCGCGACCGTGAGGGTGAAGTGATTGCCGGTGTCGAACAGGTCGATCGGGGCGTCGCCGTCCTCGAAGTGGCGATCGTGATGCCACTTGTTCTGTCCGGTGCCGTCGCTCTTGACGAAGAAGTTGGTCCTCCAGATGAACAGGTCCGTGCCCGCGAGTTCCGCCACGACGGACTGCAGGTTGGAGTCGAAAAACAGCTCCCGGAGGATCGTGATGTCCATGTGCCGGTCGAGCAACGGGTTGACGCCCGGATCTTCCGCACCTTCCCTTATCGCCTGCAACTGCGCTCGCCGGAGCGCCTTCAGGCGGAAGACCTCGTCGCGCGCGGCGTCGAGCCGGGACTGGTCCGCCAGCTCGAAGGGCCCGGCCAACCCGTCCCGGTGCCATTGGTCTGTCACCATGGTGCGTATCATCACATGCGCGCAACGAAGCGCATCGGGAAGTTAGACGTGGTCGGCGCGCTCCGCCTCAGGAGCGGCCACTCCCGAGGCAACGGGGTGAGGATGCGGCGGGGCGGAACGTCGAATAGCAGGTAGCACGCGACGGGGCTTGTCCCGCCCCGCCGACCGCGGAGAATCCGACCCATGCAGGGTGAAGCAGAGTTCCAGGAGCGGGTGGTGCGGGCCGAACGCCCAAGGCGCCACTTCGTCTTCCTGATCTCGCCCGACGGGTCCATGCTCGGTCTCGACGCGGACGGTGCGCCGGCCCGCTACGACGATGCCGACGACCGCGTGGTCTGGGACCGGGCGGCGGACGGGCTCCGGCACGTGGCCACCGGCCGGACCGTCGCCGCCGACATCGAAGGGGATACGTGCACGCTGACCGTCGGGGGCGAGGAGGTGACGTTCCGGATCGGCCACGGCCCCGAGAAGCTGCCGAGCGCATATCTCGAGCACCTGCGGCGCGAAGGCTGGGTGTGCCTGACCTGTCTCCTGCCGCCCGACATCGTCGAGGGCCTGCAGCGCGTCGCGGGCACGGACCGCTACGAGCACCTCGAGATGAACAACGACAGTCCCAAGGTCTGTCAGCACAGCGCCGTCGGCAAGGCCATCAGCGAGCCGATATCGCTCTGGCTGATCCGGCAGTACGTCGGCACCCGGGACCTGCACCTCGGGCATCCGCCGGGGCTCACCGCGCTGCCGCCTTACGACGGCGAGCGCCGCGTCCAGGGCTGGCACGCCGACATTCCCTACATCCCGTCCGTCGGGGGGAATCCCGTGGCGGACCGGGGCGGCCCGATCAAGGCCGTGCAGCGCAACGTCTGCGTGTCCGACTTCCGGAAGGACAACGGGGCCACGGCCTACAAGCTCGGCTCGCATCGCGCCCCGACGAACCCACCGCCCGCATGGAACCCGGGCCGTCACGGCGGCGATCCCGCGGCGCGGCCCTACAGCGGCCCCGATTCGGATGTGCTGGAGGCGCCGGCCGGCAGCATCGTGCTGTACGACGCCAGGACCTGGCACCGGGCGGGCTTCAATCGCAGCCGGCGCAAGCGCGGGGCGATGCTGATGTCGTTCCAGACCGCGGACGTGATCCCCAAGCGCGATACCCGCCCCACCTGCAAGCGTCTGCACGAGAGCCCCGTCTACGGGGAACTCGACGCCAGGCAGCGGCGGGAACTCACCGAACTGCTGATGAACCAGCCCGACACCGCGTGACGGCCCGGCCGCGGCCGTCTGTCCCGCAACAGGAAGGACCCACGCCATGCAAGTAGGAATCATGTCCGGCCACTGCGCGCGGCCGACGCTCGGCGAGACGCTCGACGCGATCCTCGCCCACGACCTTCGGCACCTGCAGTTCAACTGGTCTTCGGCGCGCCCGCAGGGACCGCTTGTGGACGAGATCGACGCCATCTGCGCCGTCGTCCGGGAGGAGACCGCCAGGCGGAACATGGTCGTCGCCGCCGTGGCCGGCAACGCCAACATGGTGGACGTCGATCCCGCGAAGCGTCAGCGGGCGATCGACCGGCTGCTGACCATCGTCCGCGCCTGCCGGGCGGCGGGCACGTCCGTGGTCGCCACCTGCACCGGGTCGCGTCACCCCGAGAGCATGTGGCGGCATCATCCCGACAACGCCTCGAAGGAAACGTGGCGGGTGCTCCACGCCACGCTGGAGCAGGTGCTGCCCGTCGCCGAGGCGGCCGGCGTGCAGGTCGCGTTCGAGCCGGAGATCAACAACGTCGCGAGCGACGCGAAGAAGAGCCGCCGCCTCATAGACGACATGGGCTCGCCGAACCTGAAGGTCGTGATGGACGCCGCCAACATCTTCGGCAAGGACGACCTGCCGCGCATGCGCGAGGTGCTCGACGAGGCGTTCGACCTCCTCGGCGATCACGTCGCCATCGCCCACGCCAAGGACCTCGACCGGGGCGGCGACGCGGGGCACCTGCCGGCGGGTACCGGCAAGCTCGACTACGCGCGCTACGTCGCGCTGCTCTGCGCACTGCCCTTCGACGTTCCGGTCATCCTGCACGGGTTGCCGGAAGACCAGGTGGACGCGAGCGTCGCGATGCTCCGGGGCCACGCGGCGGCGCTTTCGACGCGGGAAGGGACGCGGGAAGGGACGCGGGATGTGGCGGGAGCGGGCGCATGAAGGCGAAAGTCGCCCTGCTCGGCTGCGGCAACCCGGCGCGCAAATGGCATCTGCCGACGCTCAGCGAGTTGTCGAGGCGGGGCGCCATCGAGTTCGTGGCCCTGTGCGACCTCGACGAACGCCTCGCCGCGGAGAGCGGCGCCAGGTACGGCGTGCCGCACTACACGAGCGCGGAAGAGATGCTCGACCGGCACCCGGACATCCTGGTCGTCGATGTCGTGACCGGGGACCCGACGCATCACGTGCTCGGGCGCATGATGGCGGAGTACGGCAAGCACGTCATGGTGGAGAAGCCGATGGCGCTGACCCTGCCCTGCTGCGACATCATCATCGACGCCTGCCGCCGCAATGGCGTGCACTTCGAGGTGGCGGAGAACTACTTCCGCATGCCCAAGCAGCGCATGATCCTGAAGCTGATCGAGGCGGGCATCCTTGGCGACATCGTGCGCGTCTACTTCGTCGAGCCCAAGCGACGGGACCCCTTCGAGCCCACCGTGACCCACGGCGGCCTGGGCAGGCCCATCCACGGCTTCGGGTGTACTTCCGGCATGTGCATGGACATGGGCGCGCATCGGTTGTCGCAGTTGCGGCTCTACGCGCGGAGCGAGCCCCGGCGGGTCGCGGCCACGGTGCGAAAGTACGGTTCGGATCCCAAGCGCGTCCACGAGGACTGGGCGCACGCGATGATCGAGTTCGAGAACGGCGCGATGGGAATCTACGAGACGTCGCGGCGGGGCGAGGGCCAGAAGTACTGCCAGATCATGGGCAGCCTGGGCGGCATCCTCGACCACGACACGTTCGGGCCGGAGATTCCGCTACGCGTGATGGTGGGCGAGGAATGGCGGGACGTTCCGGTCACGACGGAAAGGCGCCGGGTGGACGGCGTGGACGTACTGCAGCGCATCGTCGTGCACGCGGACACCGAGATCGTCCACGAGAACCCCTTTCGCGACTACGCCATCGACGACTGGTGCGTCGGTCACGCGGCAGAGATCATGAGCATCGTCAACGCGGCGCTCCACGACGAACCCGCGGAGTACGGCCTGGAGGGGCGCAAGGACGTCGAGATGGCGATGGCGATCTACGAGTCGTCCCTCGGCGGCATGGCGCCCGTGAGCCTGCCCCTCGAGGGCATGACCGCCTACGAGCGGGCGGTACACGAGGACTACCTCGCGAAGTTCGGCCGTCCGATCGATCGGTTCTGACGGACTCCGGCGCTACGGGGCGGGCTCGTCGGCAATGAGTACGTCCACGGAGTGGATGGTCCCGGTGAACTCGAACGGAGCGTCGTACGCGTCGCTGATGGGCGAATGCCCGTCCCGACCGACCTCCACGCCACGCATCTTCGAGATGCGGGCCACGTTCGGAATCCCGATGGAGCCGACCGCGCGGCCTTCCACCACGAGCGTGAACGTGCCCGCGTCGTTGTCGCCTGGCTCGAACAGGACGCCCAGGTTCACGCGGCCCTGCGGGAGCGTCGTGGTGGCCCGGCCCAGGGCAGGGCTGCCCAGCACGTTGCACGCGAGGCCCAGGGCCGCGTTGCGTACGAACAGCGAGAACCCGTCCAGGGACGATCCCTGGGAATAGATGACTCCCGCGGTTTCGGCGTCCCGAATCTCCACATCCGCGATCACGGACCACGGGTTCCGTCCCAGGGCGGGCGATTGCGCTCTCGGGACGCGCGACATCGGCGGGACCAACCGGACGGCCGTCGCGTCCCGCCGGACCGGGCGGCGCGCCCCGAAACGGTCGTCCAGTGGCAACACGCCATGCCGTCCGGCCTCGGCCCACCACAGGTCGACCATCCGGCGCAGGCGATCGGGCTCCGCCCCGGCCAGGTCGTTGCACTCCGAGAAGTCCTGGTCGAGGTGATACAGCTCCCAGACGTCGTCGCCGTAGTCGTCGCCCAATTCGTGCCGGGCGACGGCCTTCCAGCCGGCGTGCCAGAGGCCGCGTTTGCCCATCATCTCGAAGTGCTGAATCGGCTTTCTGGTCGCACCGTCGTCATCGCCCAGGGTGTAGGCCAGGCTGGTCCCCGCGATCGGCATCTGGTCGTATCCGCGGTAGTGGGAGCGGGGCTCCACGCCGAGGATTTCGAGGATCGTTGGCGCGATGTCGGTGACGTAGTGGAACTGACTCCGGATGCCCCCGTCGTCCTGGATGGCGGCCGGGAAGCGTACGATCAGGGGCACCCGCACGCCGCCCCCGTGCGTGTCCTGCTTGTACCAGCGAAGCGGGGTGTTGCCGACCTGCGACCAGCCCCAGGGGATGTCGCTGTTGCTCTTCGGCCCGCCGATGTCGTCGAGTCTCTCCTGAATCGCGTCGAAGTCCTCCTCCGGCGCCGGCCGGCCGAGCCGCTCGCCCACGGTTCGGCCGTCGTTGGCCGCGTTGCGCATTCCGCTGGGACCGGCGTTCATCACGCCGTACGGCCCTCCGTTCTGGCTGGCGCCGTTGTCGGCGGTGAGCACGACCACCGTGTCGTCCAGTTGTCCCATGGCGCGCAGATGCTCGATGAGGCGTCCGATCTGCGCGTCGGTGTGGTCGAGGAACCCGGCCCACGCCTCCTGCAGCCGGCAGACGAATGCCCTTTCGTTCCTGCCCAGCGCTTCCCAGGGCACCACGCCCGGATTCGACGGCGGCAGGCGGGTTTCGGGCGGAATGATCCCCAGCTCGATCTGCCGGCGAAAGGTCCGTTCGCGCAGGATGTCCCAGCCCTCGTCGAAACGTCCACGGTACTTGTCGATATAGGCCTTGGGCGCCTGATGCGGGTAGTGCATGGCGCCGGTCGCGAAGTACATGAAGAAGGGCGTGTCGGGCCGGTGGGCCTTGAGGTCGTTGAGGAACTCGATGGCGTGGTCGACGAGGTCCTCGGTGAGGTGGTAGCCCTCGGCGGGGGTGCGGGGCGGCGTCGCCGGATGATTGTCGCGCGTCAGGTCCGGATGGAACTGGGGCGTGGCGCCCGGCAGGAACCCGTAGAACCGATCGAATCCCCGCTGCAATGGCCATTCGTCGTGGGGCCCCGCGGCCGAGCCATGTTGCGGGGGGTTGAGGTGCCACTTGCCGAGCGCGAAAGTGGCGAAGCCCTCCTCGCTCAGCATCTCCGCCAGGGTTGCCGCGTGCCGGCTGATCCGGCCCCGCTGGTTGGGGTACCCGCTGTCGCCGAAGCCGGTGATCGTCGAGATGCCGACGGCGTGATGGTTGCGGCCCGTCAACAGGGACGCCCGGGTGGGGGAGCACAGCGGGGTGACGTGAAAGCTGTTGTAGCGCAGGCCGCTGGCCGCGAGCGCGTCCATGTTGGGCGTCTCGACGGGCGCTCCATAACAGCTCAGGTTGCCGAATCCGGTGTCGTCCAGCAGGATGACGAGTGCGTTGGGAGCGCCGTCGCGCGGGGCGGGGGAGAGCCAGTCTGGTTCGGATTCCTCGTAGGGTGGTCCCTGTCCTGCCGCGAAACGTCGTCGGTCCCATGCTGCATGTACCCCATCGCCGGGGGGAAAGCGGCGCGGGCGGTGGCCCGCGGGGGGGGGGGTGGGTGGGCCCCCCGCCCCCCCCCACACGGGGGGGGCCCCCTGGGCCTACCCCCCCCCCCCGGGGTCCCGCGGGGGGGGCCCGCCCCCCCGGCCGGTTCCTGGTGTCGTGCTCCCGCGAGGTGCCGGTACTGCGGCGCCTCTCACGGGGTCCGGGGCTTGCGGCGTCCCGCCTTGCGGATCCGGAACTACATCTTCCAGCGTACGCCGAGCTGGTAGCGGCGGCCGGCATGGATGGCGCTGGAGAGGTGCTCCCGCCGTCCGGTGCCGAGCAGGTTGTAGTAGTACACGTTCTCGTCCGTCAGGTTGATGCCTTCCAGCATGAACGAGACGTTGTCGTTCAGGCGAAAGCCCAACGACGCGTCGAACTGCTCGTACGAGTCCACGAAGTACGGGTGTCCCGAGAACCCGCCCGCGATGTCGTCCAGGAAGTCGTCGCGGTAGTTGTAGGCGACCCGGGCGCTCCACGGCCCCTTCTCGTAGAACACGGTCAGGTTGATCGTGTCCTCGGACAGGCCCGGGATGCTGTACGAGGCCATCGTCTTCTCGTTCTCGAAGTCGGAGCCGGAGTCGATATACGTGTAGTTGGCGATCACGCCGAGACCGTCGAACGGCGCCGGCAGCAGGTCGGCGAACGTCCGCTGGAACGCCACTTCGATCCCCGTGAGGTCCGACTCCCCTGTGTTCAGCGGCCGGAACGCCGTCAGCACCAGGGGCAGGTTCGTCTCGGGGTCGAGCACCCCTGGGAACGGGGTCGGCACGACTTCCGGCTGCACGAACGCCTCGATGCTCTTGGTGAAGACGCCGATCGAGGCGATGGAGTAGTCGGCGAAGTACCACTCCAGCGCCAGGTCGACCTGCACCGCCGTGGTCGGGTCGAGTTCGCCGTTGCCGCCGCGCATGGTGCGGGGGTTCGGCTGCACGGTCAGTCGCGGACTCAGGTCGAGGAACCTCGGCCGACTCAGCACCTTGGCCACGGAGAACCGCACGACGAGGTCCTCCCGTGGATCGAAGCGCAGGTTCAGGGAGGGAAGGACCTCGGTGTAGTCGTGGCCGATGTTCACGAACTCGGGCGGCGACAGGATGATCTCCGGCGACGACGGGTCGGAGTAGTCGATGTGGATCGGCTGGGTGATCTGGCCGACCGATCCGGTGCTGTTGTCGACATAGCGCACGCCGAGATTGCCGGAGTACGGCGTTTCGCCCACCTGGCCCCGGAACGTGATCATGGCGTAGACCGCGTTGCCGTCGTCCTCGTGGTTCAGGTCCTCGATGTAGCGGCCCGAGGTGAACTCGTCCAGGGACTTCCCGGTCCCGGTATTGAAGCCGCGGCCCGCCCGGATCTCGTCCGGCCGCGTGATGAACGTCTCCTGCAGGGCGTCGAAGTTCGGGCTGAGAATGGGCGACGGAAAGTCCATGTCGAGCCCGTCGAGGAAGTCCGACTCCGCCGGGAACGGACTGGCGCCGCCGAAAGCCGTGATCGGCTGATTGAGAAAAGCGCGGCTGTTCAGGTACCGGGACCGGTCGCGCCGCTCCTGCCGGTAGGTCCTGACCCCGGCCTGGAACGTCTCGAGCCACGCGCCGTCGAACTCGTAGGTGGCGTCCACCCGGAACTGCGAGTTGCTATCGTCGACGAGGTGTTTCTGGATCGATTGCTTGACGACCGAGAAGAAGCTGGGGTCGGTCACCGGGGAGGTCGTCGTCATCGAGGGAAGACGGCCGGAGCCGTTCTTGCGGTAGGTCATCTGCGTACGGGTGTTCCGCATGAGCGCATCGCGGTTCGTGATCGGCGACTCCGTGTCCGAGACCGACACGTCGACGTTGATGGCGAGCCGGTCGGTGGCCTGGAACTTCACGTTGACGCCGTAGTTCATGGCTTCGTTGTTCACCTCCTCCGTGGCGTGCTGCAGGAACAGTCCCGCGCCGGAGGTCGAAATCATGGTGAAGACGCCCGTGCCGTTGTCGTCCATGAGCGTTGCGTCGGTGATTCGGGCATGGCCCTGCGAGATGCGGAAGGATCGCCAATAGTCGATCTCGTCCGCGGAGTTGTCGGTGTAGAGCACGTCGAAGGTGACGTCGACGCGGTCCGAGGGCCTCCACTGCAACGCCGATGAGACGTTCAGGCGGTCGCGGTCCGTGATGTGCAGCTCCCCGAGTAGCTGCTGCGGGTAGTAGCCGGTCATCTCCACGCCGTCGATGGTCACGGTCCTGGGATCTCCGAGAAACCCGTACTGGTGGAACGAGTCCGACCGAAAGACCCGGTTGTCCCACTGCGCCGACGCCATGAAGCCCACGGTGTCGCTCAACACGTCGCTGTAGAGGGCGAACACGCCGGGCGCGGTGTCGTCCGCCAGTTCGTTGCGGGTCGAGTCCGCCGAGAGGGCGAGGTGCCGCTCGCCCAGGTCGAAGGGTTTGCGCGGCTGTATGTCGATGAACCCGCCAAGGCCGCCCTCGACGTGATCGGCGCGGGGCGACTTGTGGACTTCCACCGCCTGCACCAACCCGGACTGGAAGGCGTGGAAGCCGACCGCGCGCGACTTGGTGTTCGTCTGGCCCCTGCCGTCGTGGCTTCCCGGCGCGACGTTGGAAGCCGAGACCCGTCCGCCGATGGTCGTCTGCACGAACTGGGGCCCGAGTCCGCGCACGCTGACGAACGCGCCCTCGCCGGACTTCCGGTCGATGGCGACGCCGCTGATCCGCTGCAGGGCTTCGGCCAGGTTCTGGTCCGGGAACGCGCCGATGTCCTCGGCCGTGATGGCGTCCACGAAGTGGTCCGCGTTGCGCTTGCGCTCCAGCGACTGCTGCAGGCCGCCGCGGATGCCGTAGACGACGATCTCTTCCAGCGGCTCGCTCTCGTCGGCCAGGGCGGCGTCCTGCGCCCCCGTCGCGGCTTCTTCGGCGATGGCCGCACCGCTTGCCAGGGCAAGCGCCGTCCCCAGGCTCGCAAGCAGCGGCCGCGGGCTGGTGTTGTTGGTCATCGTGGGTTTCCCTCCATGCTCAAGGCGGTTGTCAAGGTTGTTTCCGACCAGGATCGTGTCCAGTTCGTTGACACGGTGGTCCAGGCTTGTCCCGGCCAGCAGCCGGCGCAAGGCGTCGTGCAGCTTGAAGCTGCCCGCGATTCGCCGCGAGGTCTTGCCGGCGATCGCGTCTTCGACGAAGAGGATCTCCTTCCCGCTCTGCAGCGCGAACTCGTTGAGGGCGCTGCCGAGGTCCTGTGCCTCGATGCGGAACCGGATGGCGTCGTCGTCTTCGTGGGCCAGGGCCGCTGGAGACGCCGCGGACAGCGCGAGCAGGACCGCGCACCACGGGCCGGCCCGGTGCGTTCGCGCGCCGCGGCCCCGCATCGTCAAAGGCCCCCGCCGCCGGGCCCGCCGGTGCGGCGCTTCCCGTACGGGGGCGTCTGGGCGGACACCGGCTCTGCGGCGCCCCCCGTGTGCGGCTCGGCATAGGTCGCTTCGCGGTCGAGCCAGAAGAGTTCGATCCGGTCCCACGCGATGGGGTGGGCCTTCACCGGGTGGACGGTCTCCACCGCCTCGATGAACGACCTCGTGCTGCCGGCGAGGAACACGCCACTGATGCGGATGGCGTCGAGCCGGGCGTCGTCGTCGACGACGAGCTTGCGCCGGCTGTACCGGTTGATCTCGCTCACCGCGTCCGGCAGGGCCTGGTCCCTGAAGAGGAGCCGTCCTTCGCGCCATCCCGCGGCGCGTTCGAGGTCCGCCTCGATCACGGTCGGCGGCGCGTTGGGCTTGACGACGAGCTGCTCGCCCGCCTCGAGCTGCGTATGCGGCGGGCGTTTCCCCGGCGGGCTGCCTGGGACTTTATCCGCTGTGCCCACCGTATCGACCCGCACGCGGCCTTCGACCAGGGTCACGAGCACGCTGTCCTGGTCGGGCAGGAGCCTGACGTCGAACGCCGTGCCCAGCGCCACGATGCGACGGTCACCGGCGAACACCTCGAACGGCCGCGGGTCCTTCGCGACCTGGAAGTGGGCCTCGCCGCGTTCGAGCGTCAACCTGCGCGTGGGGGAACGCTCGGTGAAGTGCACGGAGATGCGGGAATCGGTATTCAGCGTGATGGTCGAATCGTCGGACAGCTCGACGGTGGAGCGCTGGCCCACCGCCGTCTCGAACGAGTTTGCCGCAAGCGCTGGCGACGCCGGCGCCACGGGTTCCGGCGCGTCTTGCCAATAGAGCGCTGCACTGAGCAGCACCGCGACGCCGGCCGCGACCCCGGCCGTGGCGCGCTGCAACAGGCGTCGCCGGGGCACACGCGTCGTTTCGAAGACGCGCTCCCCGAGCGCCGTCAGCTCAGGATGGGTGAGGTGTCGGTCGAGCGTTCCGAGCGCATCGCGCGCCTGGGCGAACGCCGTGGCGTGGCCCTCGCTTTCCGTCCGCCAGGCCTCGAACGCGGCGCGGTCCGCCGGGCCGCAGTTCGGCCCCT
>JAPPHP010000430.1:0-2672 GCA_028821035.1 Gammaproteobacteria bacterium
ACGCTGCTCGGGGTGGCCTGGCTGACGGACGCCCCGACGATCGGGCACATCCCGACGGGGCTGCCGGCATTCCAGTGGACGGCTCCCGCGCCGGATTTCCTGGCCCGGGCCCTCGAGCCGGCGCTCATCCTGGCCCTCCTGGGATCCGTGGACAGCCTGCTGATCTCGCTCGTGGCCGACTCGCTCACGGGCACGCGACACCGGCCGAACCGGGAGCTCGTCGGGCAGGGCATCGGGAACATCGTCTCCGGCCTGTTCGGAGGCGTGCCCGGCGCGGGGTCGCCGGTGCTCACGGTCACGAACATCCGCTCGGGCGGCCGGACGCGGTTGTCGAGCGTGGTCTACGCGCTGCTGTTGCTGGGCGTGCTGTTGGGACTCAGCCGGTTCGCGGAGCCGATCCCCCAGGCGGTGCTGGCCGCGATGCTGATCCGGATCGGCTGGGGGGTCGTCGACTGGCGGCTGCTTCTCCGCATCCATCGCATTCAGCGCGAACACCTGATCGTCCTGCTGGCGACCCTCGGGCTCACGGTGTTCGTCGACCTGATCACGGCGGTCGCGGTGGGGCTGATCGCCGCCGGCATGGCCCACGCGCGCCAGCTCGAGGGGTTCGAACTCGACAGCGCCGTGTCCGTGCCGCTCCTCGACCAGACCTTCTTCGCGGACCAGGACACCCCGGAAGTGGATGCCTACTCGGCTAGGGTGGGGCTGGTGGCGCTGCGCGGGCAGTTCACGGTGGCGTCGTCGCGGAAGCTCATGGAGGTGATCGGCGCCGACATCAAGGAGCACGACGTCGTGATCTTCGACTTCTCGGGCGCGACCTATCTCGACTACAGCGCCGCGATGGTGCTCGAAGGGCTGCTCGACGAGGCGGCCGGTGCGCGTACGGAGCCCGTCGTGATGGGGCTCGACGGTCCCGTTGCCGATACGCTCGACCGCCTCGACGTCCTGCGCCGCGTCCCCGCGGACCGGATGGTGGGGAACCTGGACGAAGCGCGGGACGTGGCGGCGCGGCTGCTGTACGGTTGAACGCCTCACGCCCACCAGGAAAGGAGATACAGATGTCCGACCTCGTTCTCTACACCAATCCCATGTCGCGCGGCCGGGTCGCGCGCTGGATGCTGGAGGAAACGGGCGCCGAGTACCGCGTCGAAGTGCTGGAGTACGCAGAGATGAAGTCGCGCGAGTACCTGAAGGTCAACCCGATGGGCAAGGTGCCGGCGATCCGGCATGGAGACGTCGTCGTCACGGAAGCGGCGGCGATATGCGCGTATCTCGCGGATGCGTTCCCGGACGCAGGCCTGGCGCCGCCGACGGACTCCAGGGGGCCGTACTACCGTTGGCTGTTCTTTACGGCGGGACCGCTCGAGTCGGCCAACCTGAACAAGATGCTCGGCTTCGAGGTTCCGACGGAGCTCGAGCGGTCGGCGGGTTACGGGACGTTCGGGGCGGTCGTCGACACGCTTGAAGGGGCCCTCTCCGAGGGACCGTACGTAGCCGGCGATTCCTTCTCCGCTGCCGACGTGTACGTCGGCGCGCACGTGGGGTGGGGCATGAACATGCTGAGGACCATTGAGCCGCGGCCGGTGTTCGAGGACTACTGGGCGCGTGTCAGCGCGCGTCCGGCGCACGTGCGCGCCGAGGCGAAGGACGACGCCCTCGTGCCGGCAGCACCGTCGGATGCCTGACGGCGCCGACCGCGCCACCGGCGATGCCCGGCCGTTCGCGGGCGTGCGCGTCGTGGAGTTCGGCCAGTTCGTCTCCGTCCCCTTCTGCGGACAGTTGCTGGCGGAAGGCGGCGCCACCGTCATCAAGGTGGAGGCCCTGACGGGGGACCCGACGCGGATCCTGCGCCAGATCGCGCCGCTCGAGACCCGCATCTTCCTGTCGCGCAACCGCGGCAAGCGGTCCCTGCCGCTGGCGCTGCGCGAACCTGGGGCGAAGCCGGTGATCGATCGCCTGCTCGAATGGGCGGACGTGGCCCTGATGAACTTCCGGCCGGGCCTCGACGGGGAACTCGGTCTCGATCCCGACACGCTGCGACAGCGTTTCCCGCGGCTGGTGTCCGGTTCCGTGACGGCGTTCGGCAAGCGGGGGCCGGAGGCGGACCTCGCCGGCATGGACATCGTCGTGCAGGCCCGTACCGGACTGATGGCGGCGAACGGGCGGGTCGTCCACGGACGTCCGGCGCCCGGAGACCCGGTGAGCGCCGACTACATGTGCGCCATGAGTCTGGCTTTCGGCATCGCTTCGGCGTTGCTGCGGCGGGAACGGACGGGCGTGGGCGGGACCGTCGACGTGTCGCTCATGCAGGCCGCCATGACGCTGGCCAACAACCAGCTCATCCGCTCCGAACGGGAGGATGCGGGCGCCCACGAAGCAGTACTCGCGCGCCTGCAGCGCCAGCGGCGGGAGGGCGCGGGTTTTCTCGAGCAGGCCCGGGGGATGACCTCGGCGCGGGCCATGCCCATGGTCAAGGTGTACTTCCGGACCTACGACACGGCGGACGTGCCGGTCGCCGTCGCCTGCGGCAGCCGCTCGCTGCGGGTGCGGTTCCTCGAGGCGGTGGGCGCGGAGGATGCGGAACTGGACGCGCCCGGCAACGAGAGTAGCCACGCGTACTACGATGGGCTCGCCGCGGAGATCGAGGAGACCATGCGCGCGAAGCCGAGCGC
>JAPPHP010000430.1:2772-10915 GCA_028821035.1 Gammaproteobacteria bacterium
GAGACGTTCGCCGATCGCTGCGTGGCGAACAACGCCCGCTACGCGGAGACCTTCGACAAGGGGGATGCCCCGGCGCCGCCCGGCAGGAAGGCCGCCGTCGTCACTTGCATGGACGCACGCCTGGAAACGGGCCGCCTCCTCGGCCTCGCCGAAGGGGACGCCCACGTCATCCGAAACGCGGGCGGCGTTGTCACGGAGGATGTGCTCCGCTCGCTGGTCATCTCGCAACGGCTCCTCGGTACGGAAGAGATCGTCGTCGTGCAGCACACGGGCTGCGGCATGCTGACGTTCCGGGACGACGACGTGAAGGACGCGATCGAGGCGGAGACGGGCCTGCGGCCGTCCTTCGCCCTGGAGGCGTTCGCGGAACTGGAGGAGAACGTGCGTCAGTCCATCCGACGCATCGAGGCCTGCCCCTTCATTTCGGTGAAGGACAGGATCCGCGGCTTCGTCTACGACGTGAAGACGGGGCGGCTCTCGGAGGTGGCGTGACGGGGCCCGGCCGCTCGCGGCGGGCGCGCCCACTGGTCGCGGCCCGCGCCCTCCGGCAACTGGTCGCCAATCCGGAGGACACCGTGCGGGTGTTCGAGGTCATCAACGCCATGGCGGGACCGGCGCTGGCCCGCGGGCTCGCGCGCTTCCGCCGTACGGAACTCGGCCGGCGCGTACTCGCGGAGCGGCTCGACCTGCTCGACCTGCTGCGCGACCGCGAGAAGCTCCGGTCCCTGCCCGAGGGCACGCTCGGGCGCGCGTATCACGACTTCGTCTACGGAGAGTCCCTGACGGCCGAGGGCCTGGTCGCCGCCAGCATGAACGAGACGGTGCGGACCTACGGCTTCGACGACGCGGACCTCGCCCGCTTCGGCGAGCGCATGCGCGATCAGCACGACCTCCTCCACACCCTGACCCGCTACGGCCGGGACCCGTTCGGAGAGGTGTGCGTGCTCGCGTTCAGCTATGCCCAGTTGCCGAATCGCGGCGTCGGCGTGATCGTCCTGGTGGGCGCCTGGAGGATCGGCCGCCAACGCGGCTTCGGGGTCGTACGCGCGCTGTGGCAGGCCTACCGCGCGGGTCAGCGGGCCATCTGGCTCCCCGCCCAGGACTGGGAGACGCTGCTACCGATGCCGCTCGCCGACGTGCGCCGTCATCTCGGCATCGGCGAGCCCTCGGCATATCTCGAGGCACGTCCGGCGGAGCTTCCGGCGATGGCTTGACCGCCGGCCTCGCGGCCGGTGGGCGTGGAGCACGTGGCGGAGGCGGCGGCCGGCGAAGGCAAGGAACTCGCCCCGCGAGCGCCAAGCTGCCGAACGACATCCACCGCGCAACAGAACATCGCCCCAATCATTCGCGGGGTCAGGCTTCGGCGGCGGGCATCCCTCCCCAACGAAACATCGCCCGTTTCAAACTCCCCGCGAGGCATAGGACCCGGTCGCCGCCACGTCGCCGAGCGCCAGGGCGTGTTGATTTGGGCGATGTTCCGTTGGGGGGAGGGTGGAGGCTGTCGCGGGAGAGCGTCAGACCGCCGCCTGCGCGAACCCCGGCAACGCGAGCCCACCTCGAACGAAACATCGCCCTAATCATTCGCGAGGCCAGGCTTCGGCGGCGGGCATCCCTTCGCTGCAAACATCGCCCCTTTCAAACTCCCCGCGAGGCATTTGACCCGGTCGCCGCCACGTCGCCGCCACGGTGCCGACCGCCAGGCGCGTTGATTTGGGCGATGTTCCGTTGGAGGGACGGTGGATGCGCTTGGAACCGGGCTTGGTCAGCCGCTTTTGCGCCGTTTACTGTTTACACGTACAGTATTTCAGAGGTAGGCTTTCCGTGAGCCCAACATCTTCCAGGACCCCTCCTGTGGCATCGAAACGTCGCCGGCCGCCCCGCCAGGCCAGCATCGAGTTTCGTCCCCGAGGACGTGGCGGCGCCCGCCCTGGAGCCGGTCGGCCGCGCACACGCCGGTCGCGCGTCCCGCATCGAAGCCGCGGCGGAGTGCCGGGGCATTGCCCGGTGCTGGTCACGCTGCGGGTGCTGGACGATGTGCCCGGGCTGCGGTGCGCGCAGTTCGTGCGGGAGTTCCGCAAGACGCTGCGCAAGGGTGCGCGGCGGCCGGGGTTCGGGGTGGTGCACTACTCCATCCAGGACGATCACGCGCACTTCCTGGTGGAGGCGCAGGGCAAGGTGTGCCTCGCGAACGGCATGAAGAGCCTGGCTGCCCGCTTCGCGCGCTGCGTGAATCGCGTGTTCGATCGCGCCGGCCGTGTGCTGGCGGACCGCTTCCACCACGTGGTGAAGCGGACGCCGACGGAGGTGCGGCGTGCGCTGGCGTATGTGCTGCTGAACGTCCGCAAGCACTTCTGGCAGCGTCGCCGCCGGGAACCGCCTGTGGTGTTGGACGGCGCAAGTTCCGGGCTGTGGTTCGACGGCTGGAAGGGCCGCGCACCGCCGCCCGGGCGCTACGCGGACCCCCGTCGCGCGTGCGAAGTCGCTACGCCACGCACTTGGCTGTTGTCCAAGGGCTGGCGGCGCATCGGCCTGATCGATCCGGCGGAAGTGCCGGGCGTCTCATCGCAGGGCCGAGGCGACGCACGGCGCGGCAGACCGGCCGCCGTCGCCGCGGAGGAATCCAGTCGCTCGTCCTACGCCTCCCGCGCCATCTCGTCCAGCACCGACTGTAGCCGCTCGCGAGCGTCTGCGGCACCCGGCTCGACGGCGTCTGCGTCGAGCGGATGCTGTTCCAGGACATCGTTCGTGACGTCGTAGAAGCGCCCGTCGTCGTAGAGCTTGTAGCGATGGTTCCGGGCGAACCGGGCATCGGGGAGGCCCTCGCCCCAGCGGGGCGTGTAGGCGCAGAAGATCCAGTCGCGGATCGCGTCCACCTCGCCGCGCAACAGGGGGAGGAAGCTCCGGCCGTCGATGGTCCGGTCGGTGGGCAGAGCGGCGCCCGCAGCCTCCACGAGCGACGGGAGGAAATCGCTGAAGTCGATCAGAGCGTCGGACACGCGACCGCCCGGTACGCGCGCGGGCCATGAAGCGATGAACGGCACGTGGGTGCCGGCGTTCGTCGGCTGGCCCTTGCCGCCCTGGACCTGCGTACCGTCGCTCATCGTGCTCGTGATCGCGGAAGACGTGCCGTTGTCGCCCGTGAAGAGCACGAGGGTGTTGTCCCGCAGGCCGAGTTCCTCGAGCTTCGCCACGGTGCGGCCGACGATCTTGTCCATGTACTCCACCATGTCCTTGAAGTAGGCCGGATCCTCGGCGTAACGGTCGCCGTCCCAGCCGGCGCTGTCCGGTGTCGGGACGAACGGATCGTGGGGCAGCGCCATCGGGAAGTACGCGAGGAACGGCCGGCCCGGTTCACTGCGGACATGACGCTCGATGAAGTCGAGCATGAAGTCGGTGGACAGGTCCGGGCCGTAGGCGCCGTGGATGGTGGTCGCGGCGGAGCCGCTCGTCTCGATGAAGGGGTCCGCGAATCGCTCGCCCGCGGTGAAGGGAGCGCGCACCTGCCACAGCAGGTGGTCGTCGAAGCCGGCTTCGGCCGGCAACTGCCCCGTGCCCCGGGCTTCGGGCCAGGCCCGCTCGTGGCCCCAGAGCTGCCACTTGCCGACCACCACCGTGGCGTACCCGGCGTCCTTGAGGAGGTGCGCGAAGGTGATCTCTCCTGCGGGGAGAATGTTGAAGTTGGCGTAGTTCCGGTGGTTGTAGCGGCCGGTCATGATCTGCACGCGCGACGGTGTGCACAGCGGCTGCGAGTGGGTGTTCGTGAACCGGATGCCGGAGGCGGCCAGGGCGTCGAGAGACGGAGTCCGGTAGGAGGCGCTGCCGTTCACGCCGAGGGTCTCGTAGCCGAGGTCGTCTGCCAGGAAGAGGATGATGTTCGGGCGGGGATCGGGCGGTGGAGCCTGCTCCTCCGGAGGGCTCGCCGGCTCCGAGCATCCGCTCACGAGGGCGGCGAGGGCGGCGAGGCCGCAGAGGGCCGGGAGCAGCCTGTACATGGTGTTCTTCCTGTCGGCCTGTGGCGGAGCCCAGCCTATGCGACGGCGACCCCGTGCGCCAAACGCGTCGGGTCAGTCGTCCTCCGCGCGCAGCGCGGCGAGGTCGTCGTGGGTGTTGACGTTGAAGAACGCGTCGGCGAGGTCCGGCAGCCGCGTGGATGCGACGCCGTGGTCGTCGAGCCAGCGGTGGATCGCCCGGCCGCCCCCGCGGTAGAAGTCGGCCAGCGCGTCCGCCCGGTCGCGGCGGATCAGCAGGAACAGGTTCTGGCGCCGGCGCCCGTCGTGCGGGACGGCGACGCCGGCGCGTTCGGCATCGGGGGTCAGCCGTGCCACGAGGTCGGCCGCGAGATGGGGAGAGTCGCCGGGGCAGGTGAATATCCACGGGGTGGTCACGGCCTCCAGGCAGCACGCGAAGCCGCCGAGCGGGCCTTCCCCGGGCGTCTCGTCCGGCACCGCGCGGCAGGGCACGGACGGCGCCACGGACGATCGCAGGCCCGGCTGCGGTGACCGCTCTTCGTCGGCGCGCCGCCGGAACCGCGCGTAGAGTTCGGGGTCGGCGCCGGTACTGAGCAGGATCCCGCCGACCTGTCCGGCCACCCGGTCGATCACGTGCCCCACCAGGGGCTGGCCCCGCCAGTCGATGAGTGGCTTGGTCACGCCGCCGAGGCGCCGGCCGGCGCCGCCGCAGAAGACGACGGCGGTGATATCTTCGCGTTTCATGCCTCCCGCTTCATGGCTCCCGCTTCATGGCTCCCGCCTTATGGCTCCCGCCTTATGGAGAGATGCGGTCGGGGCGGGTGTAGATGTTGAAGCGGTCCGGCTTCAGAAAGCCCGCCAGGGTGATGCCCTGGTCCTCGGCGAGTTCGACGGCGAGACTCGACGGCGGCCCGATCGAGGCCACCAGCGGCGTCCCGGCGACGGCCGCCTTCTGCAGCAGCTCGAAACTCGCGCGCCCGCTCAGGAGGATGCCGTAACCGGCCAGGCCCCCTTCGGACAGATACGAGCCCGCCAGCTTGTCGAAGGCGTTGTGACGCCCGATGTCCTCCCGGACGCGCAGGACCGTGCCGTCGGCGTCGAAGCTCGCCGTGGCATGCAGGCCTCCGGTACGCGCGAACTCGGTCTGGCGGGTGCGCAGGGCGGCGGGCAGTCGCTGCAGCGCGGCCGCCGGCACGCTGAACGGCGTCTCGCCACGCTCCGGCACATGGACGCGCACGGCGTCCAGCGACGCCTTGCCGCACACGCCGCAACTGGACGTCGTGTAGAAGTGCCGCAGCAGCCCGCCCGGGTCGACCGCCACGTGGTCGGCCAACTCCACCCGCACGACGTTGTGGATGCCCTTGTCGGGACTGGGCGGGCCGCAGGGCTCGACGACGCGTACATCGCGCGCCGAGGAGACGATTCCCTCCCCCGCGAGGAACCCGACCGCGAGTTCGTCGTCGTTTCCCGGGGTGCGCATGGTGATGGAGATGCTCTGCTCGAGGCGTTCCCCGCCGTCGTGGTACGACAGGCGGATTTCCAGGGGCTCCTCGATACTGACGACATCGGACCCGGCGCGCCGGCCGGCATCGTCGGCGATCGCTTCGACGTCGATCCGCAGGCTCGCCGGGGGCGCCTCGATGGTCTCGATGCCGCCGCGCGTCATTCCGTCGTGAGGGGATCCGCCGTCAGGGGATCCGCCGGGAGCAGATCGATCTGCGCGCCCGTCCGGCTCCGGAACGCCTCCTGCCACGGCGAACGGTGGTTCGCGGGCCGCACTTCCACCGCGGTCACCTTGTACTCGGGGCAGTTGGTTGCCCAGTCGGAGAGGTTCGTCGTGACGACGTTCGTGCCCGTCGAAGGATGGTGGAACGTCGTGTAGACCACGCCGGGGGCGACCCTTTCGGTGACGTCGGCGCGCAGCGTGATCTCGCCCATGCGGCTCGTGACCGACACCCAGTCGTCGGTGCGGACGCCGCGAAGCTCCGCGTCCGCCGGGTGGATCTCCAGCCGGTCCTCGTCCAGCCACTCGACGTTGTCCGTGCGCCGGGTCTGGGCGCCGACGTTGTACTGGGTAAGGATGCGGCCCGTGGTCAGCAGCAGCGGGAACCTGCGGTTCGCCTTTTCCTCGGTGGGCTGGTACTCCGTCAGTACGAACAGGCCCTTGCCGCGCACGAACTCCTCGCGGTGCATGACGGGGGTACCCTCTGGCGCCGCGTCGTTGCACGGCCACTGCACGCTGCCCACGCGGTCGAGCAGGTCGAAGGAGACGCCGGTGAACGTGGGGGTGAGCGACGCGACCTCGTCCATGATCTCGCGCGCCGAGCCGTATTGCATGGGATAGCCGAGGGCCCGCGTCAGGGCCTGCGTCGTCTCCCATTCCGCCATGCCGGTCTTCGGGGCCATCACCGGGCGCACGCGGTTGATGCGGCGTTCGGCGTTGGTGAACGTGCCGTCCTTCTCCAGGAACGACGTGCCAGGGAAGAAGACGTGGGCGAACTTGGCCGTCTCGTTCAGGAACAGGTCCTGGACGATGACGCACTCCATGGCCGCGAGGGCTGCCTCGACGTGCTGCGTGTTGGGGTCGGACTGGGCGATGTCCTCGCCCTGGATGTAGATGCCCTTGAAGCCCCCGGCGCAGGCGGCGTCCAGCATGTTCGGGATGCGGAAGCCGGGCTCGGCGTCGATCGGCGCGCCCCACGCCTCCTCGAACGTGGCGCGCACGGCGTCGTCCGTGACCATGCGGTAACCGGGCAGTTCGTGGGGGAAGGACCCCATGTCGCACGCGCCCTGCACGTTGTTCTGGCCGCGCAGCGGGTTCACCCCGACCCCGGGACGGCCGATGTTGCCGGTGGCCATCGCGAGGTTCGCCATGGCCATGACCATCGTCGAGCCCTGGCTGTGTTCGGTGACCCCCAGTCCGTAGTAGATGGCGGCGTTCGGGGCCGTGGCGTAGGCCCGCGCGGCGGCGCGGATGTCCTCGGCCGGGACCCCGGTGACGGCGGCGACTGCTTCGGGTGAGTTCTCGTCGGCCGCGGCGAACTCGAGCCACGCCCGGAAGGACTCCACGTCGCAGCGTTCCCGCGCGAACTGCTCGTCGACCAGGCCTTCGGTCACGGCGACGTGGGCGAACGCGTTCATGAGCGGCACGTTCGTGCCCGGCTGCAGCGGCAGGTGCCAGTCGGCCGCGACGTGCGCAGAGCGCACGAGGTCGATGCGCCGCGGATCCACGACGATCAGTTTCGCGGGTGTCCGGCCCGGCAGGTCCTCGCGCAGGCGTCGCTTCATCCGGGAGGCGAACACCGGGTGTCCCTCCGTCGGGTTGGCGCCGATCACGACGATCGTGTCCGCGTGGTCGACGGAGTCGAAGTTCTGCGTGCCCGCGGACGTGCCGTACGTCGTCTTCAGGCCGTATCCCGTGGGCGAGTGGCAGACGCGCGCGCAGGTGTCGACGTTGTTGTTGCCGAAGGTGGTCCGGACCATCTTCTGGATGACCCACACCTCCTCGTTGGTGCACCGCGAAGAGGTGATGGCGCCGATGGCGCCCTTGCCGTGATCGGTCTGGATGTCCCGCAGGCGCCGCGCGGCGTGCTCGATGGCCTCCTCCCACGAGACCTTGCGCCACGGATCCGTGATGCGGTCGCGGATCATGGGGTCGAGGATCCGTTCCCGGTGCTGCGCGTAACCCCAGGCGAAACGGCCCTTCACGCACGAGTGGCCGTGGTTCGCCTTGCCTTCCTTGTCCGGCGTCATGCGCACGACCTGGTCGCCCTTGATCTCCGCCTTGAACGAGCATCCGACGCCGCAGTACGCGCAGGTGGTCTTGACGACCCGGTCCGGCACCCCGTGCTCGATGACGGACTTCTCCATGAGCGTCGCGGTCGGGCAGGCCTGGACGCAGGCGCCGCAAGAGACGCACTCGGAGGAGAAGAAATCGTCCGCACCGGTCTTGACCGAGGCGTCGAAACCGCGCCCGTCGATGGTGAGGGCATAGGTGCCCTGCACCTCGTCGCAGGCGCGCACGCAGCGCGAGCAGACGATGCACTTGGACGGGTCGAACGTGAAATAGGGGTTCGACGCGTCCGCGGCAGCGTCGAGGTGGTGCTCGCCGTCGGCGTAACGCACCTCGCGCAGGCCGACGGCCCCGGCCATGTCCTGCAGCTCGCAGTCGCCGT
>JAPPHP010000105.1 GCA_028821035.1 Gammaproteobacteria bacterium
GTCACCAGTTCCCTGCGCGTCAGCGCAGCGAACTGGCTGCGAGAACTCCTAGCGCAGCTTCAGGTCGCGGCGCCGGCCGTCCGCGGCGCCCGGATCTCGAACACGACCATCCAGTGGGCGCGGTACAGCGCCCAGTACCCGTAACCCGCCGCGATGGGCTCCGAGGATGGGCGGTGCCCGATGCACCGCGCGCGAAACACGCCCACTTCCGCGTCCACGTCGATCTCCACGTCCTGGAAGCCCAGGAACTCACGCACCATCGGGTTGACGGACTTGTAGACGGCCTCTTTCGCGGCAAAGATCATCGTGCGCCACTCCGGCGCCGGGAGCCACGCGTGCTCCGCCTCGGTCAGAAGCCGGTCCGCGGTACTGCCCGAGACGGCATTCTCGGTCTCGATGTCGATGCCCAGGCCATCGAACGCATCGGCGGGTCCGACGATCGCCGCGGCGAGTCCGCGCGAGTGGCCGATGCTTCCGACCACGCCTTCGGGCCACACCGGCCGGCGGTCCTCGGACGGGATCTCGCAGGGGTCGACGCCAATGCGTTCGAGTCCCTCGCGCGCCATGCGGCGGCCGGTGGAGAACTCGCGACCCCGCTTGTCCGCGACAGTGGCAGCGTAAGTCGCCTCGCCCGGAAACAGCTCGCCACGGTGGTCGCGGACCGCAGACAGGGTCAGCACCGCGTTACGAATTCGGCCGATGCGGGCGAATGCCAGGACCTCTCGGCCCCGGTCGAGATCGAAGACGGTCATGAAAGGGGAGCCTACAGCGTCCCCGCGCGTGCTGACAACGGGTCCGGGCCTCCGATCCCACGCAGCCCACGCGCCGGAGGACCGTCAAGGCGCACACGAAATCGCACGATTGGCTCACAGACGTGGAACTCGACCGGACCGAACATCGCTGTAGACGAACCCCGTGCCGCCCTCACGAGTCGTGCCGCGGGCTATGGAAGTCGCTATCCTGAGCGCAGGAACGGAACATGGCACAACCGGTGATCGATACCCTGGCGGTGGCCGATGCATTGCGGCGGACGGGGATGGAGCGGGAGCAAGCGGAGGGCGTTGCCCGCACGCTCGGCACGGAACTCGGCGCACATGTGGCCGTGCAACGAGATCTCAACGCCGGCTTCGCGGGCATTCGCGCCCAGATGGACACCCGATTCGCCGAGGTCGACGCACGTTTCGCCCAGGTCGACGCTCGCTTCACGCGAGTGGAAGCGGAGATCCACGCCATGGGCGCCGACCTTCGCGCACTTGGCGCGCATATCGAGGCGCTGGGCGACCGGCTCACGGGACTCGACGGACAGTTCAAGTTCGGCTTCGGCCTGCTGGCGGCCATGCTCGCGGTGGTCATCGGGATGATCGGCGTGCTGCACGCCTGAGGCGCCTGCACGCTTAGGGCTAAGGCATCGACAGCACGAACAGCCCGCCCTGGATGTCGCTGACGAGGATCGTTCCCGACGGCAGGTAGGGATACACGCTCCAGGCCCCCTCGAACCCGGGGCCATCGCCTTCCGGATAGGTGTCGAAGAACGCGATCTCGCGGATCTCCCGCGCCGGCAGGTCCCCGAACTCGAGCACCCGCACTCCGGACCGGTAGTTGGCCTCGAACACGCGGCTGCCGAGCACGTAGAGGTTGTGATCGGTCGCGTCCGTCGGAAGCTCGTGCGCGTACAGGTAGGCGGGCGCGTCGAGGTCCGCCATGTCGAACACGTGCGTGCGCGTCGGCACGGCGTAGTTCTGCTCGTCCATTTCGTCGCCGAGCAGGAAGAACCGGTGGTCTTCGGTCAGCCAGCCCTGATGTACGTAGGCAAGCTGCGGATAGGTTGCCGACGCGAGCGGAAGAGGCGCCGACTTGTCGGTCACGTCGACCACCTCGACGTGATCTTCGTTGCTGCTGAACCAGATCTCCCGTTCCAGATGCTCCGCATCGGGTCCGCGATAGACGACGCACTGGGCATCGTGGGTGCGGGCCGCCTCGTGGCACCCCGCGAACAGCGGGTTGTTGGGCGTGCCCAGGTCGATCATGTGGAGGCCTTGTCCACACGTGTCCGTCGACACGGCGTAGGCGAATCCCGTCTCTTCGTTGACGGCCAGGTTGTGGGCGTGGGTGAAGTCCCCGTAGACGACGTCGGCCTCCCACGCCTGCGCCCCGGACACTCCGCGCAGGCGGGTCAGGTCGAAAACCTGCATGCCGTGTGCGCCCGCCCCGTCCGCGACGATGTACGCGTGGTTCCGGTACACCTTGATGTCGCGCCACGGCGACGCCGCGGTGTGCGTCGGCAGCCGGCCGAGGAACACCGGGCTCTGCGGCGCCGACACGTCCACGAAGGCAGTGCCGTCCGTCATGCCCATGAGCGCGTACTCCCGGCCCGTCGCCGGGTCGGGCCAGCCCCAGAGGTCGTTGCCGGCGCCGTCGCCCATGTCCTCGAGCGGCACCCGGCTCTGCAGGGAAATGCCCGCGCAGGGGAAGTCACCGGCGACGCCGTTCTCGCAGGACTGGGGGCCCGTGTTCGACGCCGGCGGTGGTGGCGGCGGGTCCGCCGTGGCGGCGGGTGGCGCCGATGGACGACTACTGCTACCGCCCCCTCCCCCGCAGGCGCAGAGGAGTACGGCCGTGAGGACCGTCACGGCAGCCGTGCGCATTGGTCGGGCGCGCGTCACGAAGCCCGGCAGGGCCGAGGGATTTCCGGTCATCGAGGCGCGGTCATGCCCGGCACGCCGTCCCAGCCGCCCTGCGCGTCGAGCAACGCGACCAGATTCTTCGGCCGATACCCGCTATCCATTTCGAACCGCTGACGAACGCTGGGATGCACCGTCGTGTCGATGCCGGGGACGTCCAGGCCCCGGTCCTGCGCCGGCCGCAACCGAAACACCTTCACCCGCGACCGGTGGATGCGTGCATGCGTCCCGTCCGTCAGTCCGTTGCGGAGATGCTCCTCGACGGCCAGTCCCGCCCGGTCCGCTTCCCGCAGCATCCACCCGAGCGCGACGTCGCCGATGCAAGCGCCATCGTCATCCGGCGCGTACCCGCCCCCGACATCCGCGTGACACCCGGCGAACCAGACCTGCTGCAGGTCGACGCCCGGCTTGGGCTGCCAAAGCGTGGGCTCGAAATCCTCCCGGCGCTCGTCGATCGCCAGCGCATGGCGCGCCGTGCGGACGTTGGCGCCCATGCGGTTGTCGTAGAACTCGTCGTTGCCGTCGAACAGGCCCATCAGGCTGAACGGGATGCCAAGTGCGCCGACCGTGTCCCAGACTCCGACGAAGTCGATGTCGCGCGACGGATGGCTGTGCGCCTCCCGAAACGCCCCCGCGGCGTCGCCGCCGGGACGATTCGCGCGCGCCGGGCTCTTGTACATCCGCCACGCCCGCGCGATCAGCCGCGCGTCGGCGCGGCGCACGATGCCGCAGTTGTGGATCAGTCCGCAGAGCGCTCGCACCGTGTAGGCCCCGCGGCTGAAGCCGAACAGGAAGATCCGGTCGCCGGGGGCGTAGTTGTGCACGATGTAGCGGTAGCCGTCGACGATGTTCTTGTGGATGCCGCGTCCGATCGCCCCCGCGACGGCCCCGTCGTGGTAGCTGCCGAGCCCCCAGTCGTAGAAGACGTGCTGGCGCGCGCCGCGGGCCTCCGGGGATACGGCCCGCGCGAGCCTGAGTACGTTGGTCGGATAGTCCTTCGCGAGATCCTCTTCCGGTCGGTTCCAGGTGCCGTCGGCACATACGACGATGTTCGCCACGATCGTTCTCTCCAGGGGGTTCCACACGCGCGGCAACCGTACACGTTGCACGGGACTCCTGCAGGCGGAGTCGCGGGACGTCGGCCGGGAGGGTCGATGTCCTACGCGCATCCACCACGATTGCCTACAGACCTGGCAGGAGCGGAAAACGAGAATCGCAGACACCACCGGGCAGCGCGCCGGCGTCCAACGCGCCCGCCGCCCGGCGCGCACAAAAGCGTTATGCTGAGAGGGAGGGAGCGTCTCGTGAGACAGCCAGTGGTAGACACCCTGCAGCTTTCCGATGCCTTGCGCCGCACCGGCATGGACCGCGACCAGGCGGAGGGCATCGCGCGGGCCCTCGGTAGCGAACTGGGCAGGCACGTCCCGGCCCGAGGCGACCTCGAAGCTTTCCGCTCGGACGTCGACGCCCAGTTCCGTTCGCTAGACACGAAGTTCAATGTCCTCACGGTCGGCGCAGCGCTGACGCTGGCTTTCCTCGCCGTGCTCACGGGGCTCAACCTGTTTCCGCGCGCTTCGGCGGAAGTGACGCCCACACCGTCGCACGCGACCCCGTCTCCCGTGACGGTGTACTTCGCTCCCGACGGCTGGTCCTCCCCACCAATCGCCGCCCCCCACACCTCGCCGCCCGCAGCCGACTGAACTCGCGTCAACGCGTCCGCGCTGTTACTCACCGTCCACGTCGAAGTGGATGATCTCGACGAAGTTGAACACTTCCTCGTTTCCGGCGCGGTCCCGTGGGGTCATTTCGGCGATCCCCCAGGTGCCGGGCAGGGATCCCGGCGGCAGAAAGAGGACGTGCTCGATCTGCTGCCACCGGCTCGGGTCTCCGCTCGGATAGAGCGCGTCCCGGTCTTCGGGGATCACCCAGTAGTGGTGGTTGCCGCCCTGCGGATCGCGCAGCAGCATGGCCAGCTCCCGCAGCCCGGAGATGTTGTCCCGGTGCCGGAACGTGATCGTGACTTCCGTCTCGCCGTTCGGGGCTTCGGGATTCGTCGGCTCGGCGTCGACCTGAATCCGGTTCACGTCGATTTCCGGTGGTTCGGTGTCCGGGTTCCTGGTCACGAGTTCCAGCGTTGCCGGGTTCTCACCGTCGTCGCCGGTGAACCTCACCGTGCCGAAGTTCAGGCCTACGTCCTGCATCCGGATGAAGTTGGTGGAGTAGGTCGATGTCGGCATGTACTCCGGCATCAGGAAGTCCACGCCGCAAGCGTCGCTCGCCTCGTTCGCGTGACCGTACTCTTCCAGCGAGTACGTGTCGGGGAGCGTGTCGTTAATCGCGGCGAAGCAACCCCATTCCTCGAGGAGCGAGGTGTCTTCGCGCACCGACCAGGTGACGTGGATGATCTGCACGGTCGCGTCTTCCTCGTAAGCGCTGGATGTCATCGTCACCGTCCGCGGCACGTATTCGGGCGCGGTGTAGTCCTCGAGGTGGTTGTCCACGTACATGCCCCAGCCGAAGTCGCTGGCGCGCTGATACCGCTCGTTGCCGGCGGCGTCCGTGATCAGGAACTGCAGGGGCAGCCAGTACCCGGCCTTGGCGTACCTGGAGAGCGTCTGCGTCCCGCGCAGCCGCGCGCCCTGCTCAACGCGTTCGCCGTACTCGTCGACAGGGTCCAGAGAAAGATCGAAGAAGGTCCCGACCTCGCTCTCGATCCGCACGAAGGAGTGGCGGGCGCCTTCGGCCTCCAGGTCCAGCGCATGCAGCTGAATGGTCACGGTCAGTATCTTGTCCTCGTGCGAACCCCCTTCGACGGTGACGTCGACGCTGCGGATCTTTCCCGGGTAGACGTAGTCGGGGAACAGGTTATAGACCTCGAAGGTCAGGTCTTCCCGTATCCGCGCGACGTAGATGTCGCCCTGCATGATGCGGTCCCGCACGAACTCGTACTTGGCCATCGACCGCGCCCGCAGGGCGTCCGGGTTGATGACGAAATAGGAGATCGTCTCCGCCATGTCCTCGTTGGGGTTCTTCGCGTGCGCGTAGGCGGAAACGAACTCGGCCGACTTGGTGGTCGACCACCCGCTCCCCGCGGTCGGATCCTCGTACCAGCCCCCCAGCTCGATCCAGTCCGCCTTGAGCCGGTCGTCGAACAGGTGCGTCCACAGGAAGTGGGCCTTCTCGTGGATGACGAGCCGATGCATGTAGTCCTCGGGCTGCCGTTTGAACGCCGACTCCATGAACTCCACGTACCGGGACTCCGGCCACGCGACGGCCGGGGCCTGCGGATACAGGGGATGCGGCAGTCCGTTCAGCCGCCGGACGAGGTAGCGCATGCCTTCGACGCGGTGCATCCCCGTCGGCATTTCCTCTAACATATTGATTAATATAAGTATTTCGTCCGACTCGAACGGCTGGAAGTTGTGGCTTGACTCGTTGCCGGTGGGGGCGGTCAGGGACGCGTAGTCGTCGATGCGGGTCGTCACGCCATAGCGCTCGTTCAGGACGCGCTCGTAGGCGGGCTCGTCGCGGCCCTCGTCGGTCACGAATCGCAACACCGCGTGATGCAGGCGGCGCGAATGCCACACGCCGCGCTTGCCGTCCACGGTCCTGATGCGCGGGCTCGCGTTGATGAACGCCGCGTCGGAGACCGTCACCGCGCGCGTACCGTCGTCGGCGGCCTCGATGGTGATGTCGCCGTCGATGAACTGGTCCGTGAGCCGCCACGCGCTGGCCGGCAACGCCAGGTTTCTTTCGGGGCGCTGGACGGGCTGCGGTATCGACTGCATGGTGCGGAGCACGCGGAAGGCGTGTTCCTGCGACCACCCGTCGCCGGTGAGCAGCATGTTGTAGTCCTGCCGCAGACGCTGGGCGGCCGCTGGGTCGGCCACTTCCACGTTGGTGCCCCGGAACTCGACCACCCGCGGGGTCACGATGCGGGACGAGTACTCGGCTCCTGCCGGGGTGGTCTGGTCCTCTTCCCAGTGGTAGGTGTAGGGGTCCGTCGCGAGCTGCCGCACGGCGTACGATTCGGTGTCCTGGCCGTCGGGCAGCGGCAGACGGACGCGGCGGGGAGCTGGGGTTTCGTGGCCGGATGCAGAGATCTTGACCGCGTACGTACCGGCCGGCACGTCGTAGAAAGCGAAACACCCGGTGGCGTCCGGCGTGGCTGTCTGCAACACGCCGGAGCCGGTCAGGACGGCTTCCAGGGCGTTCGGCTCGCCGGAGAAACCGGTCACGCAGGCGGCGTACGACGGGGTCCCGCGACTACCGTCGGACCCGGCCCCGTCGAACGGCGGACCAGCGGTCGGCACCCACGCGAGATCGGTGGTGATCCCCGACAGCGTCGACCGCCGGGACTCGGTCGCGCCGACCTCGATGGTGATCCAGTCGCCGGCGTGCGGGTGACGCAACAGTGCGGTGCCGCGTCCGTCGCCGTCGAAGTCGGCGATCGCGACCAGCTCGTGGCGCAATTCAGGGTCCACGCCGAAGCGCCTTACCAGCTTGCCGCGGGTACCGTGCATGGCGTAGTGGATCCACTCACCGTTGCCCCGGTGCCGCAGCATCACGTCGTCGTCGCCGTCGCCGTCGAGGTCGCCGATCCCGGCGAACTCGAACAGCAGGTTCTGGGTCAAGCCCGGGCGCCGCAGCACGCCGCGCTCCCGGCTCATCTCGTAGTGTATCCAGTCGCCACGATGCGCGTGTCGCAGGAGCACGTCGGCACGGCCGTCGCCGTTGAGGTCACCCGCGGCGACGACATCGAACAGGAGGTTGTGCGTCAGGCCCAGCCTGCGGTGCAGGATTGCCAGCGGACCGCCGGCGCCGACCCGTGATTCGTAGTAGATGAACTCACCGCTACGCGAGTTGCGCAGCAGCACGTCGTCGCGGCCGTCGCCGCTGAAGTCGCCCACCGCCTGCAGCGTGAACAGCTCGTTGCGCGTGAGGGCGCGCAGTTCATGCCGTTCCGAGCCTTCGTCGCCCAGGAGATACCAGGACCATGCACGCGTATCGCGGGCGCGCATGAGGATGTCGTCGCGGCCGTCGCCGTCCAGGTCGGCCACCGCGGCGAAGCGGTCCGTATCGGGCGCCTCGAGCGGAATCTCGTACCGCGTCGCGATCCCGCCGTCGAGGTCGTAGTAGGCCCACGTGTCCTGCCCGTGACGGTGCAGGAGGACTTCGTCGCGACCGTCGCCATCGAAGTCCCCCGTGGCCCCGGCAAACCCTTCGGCTGCCAGGAAGGAGAGCAGGACGGCAACAGCCACTACCTTGGGCTCGACCCACATGGAACGCGCTCGCAGGGGGTACTTCGAGACTATAGCCAAGGACGGCGGTGGCTTCATGGACGACCCCAAAGCCGGCCCTCCTCAATCCGACGACTCGGAGGGGACCAGGACTATCTCGTCGGGACCCAGCGCATCGGGTTTGTTCAGGAAGGCGGCGAGCTGTTGGGCCTGGTGGCGATCGACGATCAAGACCTGCGGGCGGGAGATGCCCATGGCCTCAATCCGGACCTGAGTCATCGGCTGGTGACAGGCCGCACTCTCACCCGGCAGATTGCTGATGCCCACACTGACGACCCTGTACCCGCGCGAGTCACTGTTTCCCATGAAGAGCCGTTCCAGTCCTGTTGTCACCACTACGTCACCGCCATGGGCCCGTCGTGCCTCGGCGGTACACCCCCTTGAGCACCATGCGTTGCCGCGGACCCTTGACGCGCTGTGGGTGGCATCCGGTCAGACGCATGATATCGCGGCGCCAGCCAGCTCAGTCCGGCGGCACAGTCCGCGCCTCGGTCGGCAGCAAACCCAACTCGCGGGCGCGGCGCGCCGCGTCGCGGCGGCGGTGCACGTCGAGCTTCGCGAACAGTTTCTTGACGTGGTAGCGGACGCCGGCGCGCGACAGCCCCAGAGCCGCCGCGATCGCCTCGTCGCGCTGGTGCTCGAGCCGCGCCAGGATGTCGAGCTCGCGCGCCGTCAGGCGCGGCGCGCTGCCGTCCCGACGCGCCAGGGCCAGGAGCTGCGACGCTGCGTCCCGTCGTGCACCGGGCGGCTCGGCGTCGACGAAGTCCGCCAGCACCTCGGCGGCACCGCGCTCGCGCAGCAGGTAGTGCGCGTAATCGGTTTCGGCGTAGAGGGCGAGGTACTCCGCGAGATCCGCGCGCGCGGTCTTGCGCTGGGCGGCGACGAACGCCAGCGCCACGCACAGCGCCTGCAATCGCATGACCGTACGACGCAGTCCGCGCTCGGTGAATGCCTCCATCAGGGCGCCCGCCAGGCGCCGGGCGCCGTCCCGGTCTCCCTCGGCGGCGAGCAGCCGCACGCGCGCGCACGACACGGACTCCGCCTCGCGCCAGCTCTGCGAGACCAGGTTCGCGCAGTCGTCGCCGCTGCGGGGAAGGTCCGCGGCCTCCCACGTGTTCCGTGCCGCGGCAGCTTTGCCGGCCTCCGCCAGCAGCGCGACGCGCGATGCGGCGAGGTGCCGGCGCAGGCCCGGCAACTCGCCCTCCGGGATGTCGCCAGCCGCACTGTCGAGGGTAGCGATCGCGGCGTCGAGCCCGCCCGCCATGCGGGCCTGTTCCACGACGAGGTCGGTCGCCGCGACGCATGCGTCGAGCCCGAACCCGCTGTAGGCGTCGTGCGGCAGGCGCACGGGGCCCTCCACCGCGAGCCGGTTGCGTACCATGTCCAGTTCCTGGGAGAACGTGGTCCCCGCAAGCGCCAGCAACGGCTCCTGCAGGAAGCTGCGCTCGGCGATCTCGCCGCCGAGGCGATACCGGGCGACGGCGTCCGCCACGCGGCCCTGCGCCATCGCGGCCTGACCGGCGTGCAGGTGGACCGAAGCCGTCAGGAACGGTGCGCCGTGCACCATTTGGAGCACGCGTTCGCCATGCTCGCGCCCGCGCTCGAACGTGCCATGCATGGTGAGACCGGCGCAGTACGCGTACTCCATGGTGGCGCGCACCAGGGGTTCGATGGCGGGGTCGTCCGCGAGGCGGCGTACGTCCCGGGGGAAGTCCAGTCCGGTCAGCGACGACTCGCAACCGTAGTTGGCCACGATGACCCGCGCCAGCCACCGGTCGGCACTCAGCTCGAGCGCTTCGCCGGACAGGCCGGCGGGGCTCACGCGCGGGACCCGTGCGAGGGCGCGGCGCGCCTGCGCGAGGCGGCCCGACGCCGCGTCAGCCACGCAAATGGCCAGCGTCAGTCGGGGTTCGTTCCTGGCAACGTACCAGGGCACCAACCGGGTGGCGGCCCCCAGCCGCTCGAAGCCTTCCCGTAGCGCGAGCCGGAGCCCGCCGGCGTCGAGCAGCATCGTTCCTGCGAGCATGCTGTCGCCAGCCTCGGTGGCGTGGCGCATTGCATCCACGGTCGCGTTGCGATGCGCCAACGCGGCAGCGATACGTCGGTGTACCACCGCGTAGCGCACCGGATCGTCGCGGCGCAGCGCCCGCGCGCAGTGCTCGCGCAGCAACGGGTGCAGGGTGACGACCCGGTCGTCGCCCACGCCGGTTGGACACAACAGCCCGTCGATCTGCTGCATGCCCGTCACCCGCGCCATGGAGTCCGGCTCGTCGAGCACGTCCACGAGCAGCGCCTCGTCGAACCAGTCGAACTGCCCGAGCGCGAGCAGCAGACGCCGGTCCGCCTTGGCCAGGGTGGGCCACAGGCGCGCCCCGACCCACTCGCCCGTCACGTGCCGCATGGCAGATGCCCTCACCGACGCGGCGCCAGGCCGCTCGGCGTTGCAGTGGAAGCGGACCGCGACCGGCCAGCCGTCCGACGCTGCCTTGATGGCGTCGACCCGCGCGGGCGTCGGCTGGTCGGGGCAGAGCGCGGCGATCTCCCGGTCGGTGAAGCGCAGGTCCGTAGCCGTGATCAGCGCGCCGTCGTCGTCGCTCACCGGCACGGCGATGTCGAGGCCGCCCGGCAACTCGCGACAGGCGATCGCCAGGTGCAGGTTCGGCGGCGCCGCGCGCACGAGGAAATCGAGCACCGCGACGGCTTCCGGGTTCCTCACCCGCTCCACCTCGTCGAGGGCGAGGATGCAGGGCACGTCACTGGCGTCGAGGGCCTGTAGCACCAGCGTCGTGCGCGGATGCGGGATATCGGCGTCCCGGCGGCGCCCGCGCAGGCCCGCTCCAACGTCCACGCCGGCCTGCTGGAACGCAAAGGCCAGGTATGCGT
>JAPPHP010000374.1 GCA_028821035.1 Gammaproteobacteria bacterium
CGCACGATGCCGTGCTCCGACGCCTGGACCGTCTCGACGAACAGCCGCACCGCCTCCGACTCCGCCGCCGCGTCCGCGAGGGCGGCACAGGCCTCCGGCACCGTCAGGCCGTCCCGGTAGACCACGCGGTACGCCCGCCGCAACGCGCTGCGGGTCGCCTCCGGCACGTCGCGACGCCGCATGCCTTCGATGTTCAGCCCCACGGCGAGCGCGGGGTTGCCGGCCACGGTGACGTACGCCGGGATGTCCTTGATGACGTATGAGAACGCCGCCACGTGGGTGTGGGCGCCGACGGTACGGAACTGCAGGATGCCCGAGTAGCCGCCAATGTTCGCGTGGTCGCCCACCGAGACGTGGCCGGCCAGGGAGGCGTTGTTCGCCATGATGACGTGGTCGCCCACCTCGCAGTCATGGCCGACGTGCACGTAGGCCATGAAGAGGTTGTTGTTGCCGATGACCGTGGCGCTCCGGTCCTGCAGCATGCCGCGGTGGATCGTCACGCCTTCGCGGATGACGTTGTCGTCGCCGATCGTCAGGGTGGTCGGTTCGCCACCGTAGGCAAGCGCCGGCGTGTCCTCGCCGACCGTGGCGAACTGGAATATCCGGTTGCGTTGGCCGAGGACGGTCGGCCCCTTGACGATCGCATAGGGCCCGATACGGCAACCGTCTCCGACCACCACGCCGGGCCCGATGAAGGTCCACGGGCCGACCTCGACATCGACGCCGAGTTCCGCGGCCGGATCGACGATGGCCCGTTCGTCGATCATGAGCCCGTCTCCCGTTCCGTGCACAGGATGTCCGACGCACACGCGAGTTCGCCGTCGACGAAGGCGTTGCACTCGAACTTCACGAAGGACCGCCGCTGGCTCGTGATGGACGCCGTCATGTCCAGCCGGTCTCCCGGGACCACCGGGCGCTTGAAGCGCGTCCTGTCCATGCCCACGAGGTAGTACAGGTAACCGTCCGCCGGCTTGTGGCCGCGCGTCTTGAATGCGAGGACGCCGGCGAGCTGCGCCATCGCCTCCACCAACAGGACCCCGGGCATCACGGGATGCCCCGGGAAGTGCCCCTCGAAGAAGGGCTCGTTGACGGAGACGTTCTTGTAGCCGGCGATGTCCTTGCCCACGTTCAGCGCCGTGACGCGGTCGACGAGCAGGAACGGGTAGCGGTGCGGGAGGTACTCGAAGATGTCGCCAATTTCCATCATCGCGTGCCGACCTCCTTCTCCAGCCGCGCCAGCCGCTTGGCCATGCTGTCGAGTTCGGCGAAGCGCAGGGCGCTCCGCTTCCAGCGCCGCGTCTTCCCGTGCAGCGTGCCGCCCGAATAGACGCCGGGTTCGTCGATGGAACTCGTGACGTGCGTCATGGCGCTGACCGTCACGCCGTCACAGATCTCGACAGGGCCGTCGCCGCCCACCCCGACGCCACCGCCCAGGATGCAGTGCCGCCCGATGCGGGTGCTCCCCACGATGCCTGTGCAGCCGCAGATCACCGAGTGGGCGCCGATAACGCAGTTGTGGCCGATCTGCACCAGGTTGTCGATCTTCACGCCGTCCGCGATCACGGTGTCGTCGATCGCTCCCCGGTCCACCGCGGACAGGGCCCCGATGCTGACATCGTCGCCGATCGTCACGCCGCCGACCTGGGCGATGGCCTGGAGGCGGCCCGCGGCGTCCGGCGCGAACCCGAACCCGTCGGCGCCGATCACGGCCCCGGAGTGCACGATGCAACGCTCACCCAACCGGACACCGTGGTAGAGCGTCGCGTTCGCCAGGATCACGGTGTCCGCCCCGACGACCGATCCAGCGCCCACGCTGGCGCCCGGGCCGATCGAGACGCGCGCGCCGAGTTCCACGTCCGCCATGACCACGGCGTGCGGACCGACCGACACGGCAGGGCCGAGACGCGCGGACGGGTCGACGACGGCCCGCGGATGCACGCCTGGCTCCGCCGCGGGACGCGTCTCGAAGAGGGTCGAGGCCACCGCGTAGGCGTGGTAGGGATTGTCCACGACCAGGGCATTGGTCGGGCAGGCCGCCGCGTCCCCGCGGGCCAGGATGACGGCGGTCGCGGACGTCCCGGGGAGGAAGCGCCGGTAGGCGGTGCTCGAGAGGTGCGTCAGGTCGCCAGCCCCGGCATGCTCGAGAGCGCCGAGTCCGCGTACCACGGCCTCCGGATCGCCGACGATCTCGGCCCCGATGCGTTCGGCGACTTCCGCGAGCGTGAAGGCCACGGTCACGTCCGACCGCGTCGCGCCGGACCCGCTACTGCTTCTCGTTGAGCTTTTCGGTGACCTTGCGCGTGATGTCGTGCTTGGTGTTGACGTAGAGCAGGCCGGAGCGCTGCAGCACGACATCGTAGCCCTCGATCTCGATCAGGTCCTTCAGCACGGCGTCGAGCTTCGGCGCCATCTGCCGCAGGATCTCCTCCTGGCGGTCCTGAACTTCCTTCTGCAGCTTGTTCGCGCCGAACTCGAGGTCCAGGCGCTTGTCCTCGATGTCCTTGCCGATGCGACGCTTCTCGTCGTCGCCGAGGATTTCCGCGTCCTTCTCCAACTGTTCCTGCAACGCCTGGATTTCATCCTGCAGCGCCTGCAGTTCGTCCTGCTGTTCCTGGAGGTCCTGCTGGATTCCCTCCGCGAGCCCCTTGGCTTCCTCGCTCTCGCCGAGGGCGCGCTGCACGTTCAGCACGGCGATCTTCAACTGGGCGGAGGCGTCCACGGCCGCCAGCGTGCACGCGGCCACCAGCATCGCCGCCAGGCCCTTCAACAACCCCTTCGCCGACATCATGGCCACACCTGTTCTCCCTTCAGACAATACCTTGCCCCATAGGGGGACCGTCCTCGGCAAACGCGCCGGGGACACGCATTTTAGCGCGGATGCCGGGGACGCTGGGGCTGCCCCCCTTCCGGTTGGCCGTTGCGCATAACCCCCGGCACATCATCGACATGCGGGCGAGCAGGTCGAGCCTGCTCCCACGGGTGCGTGTGGGCACGGCCGACGATCTCCCCCGCGGAAGTCTCGTCCGGGAAGATGGTGACCGGATCGGCCATCCTTCGCGGCACGGACGACCCCCCTCGTCGCGCCGCCGAAAGGTCGCCCGTGCCGATGCTGGCACGCCCACCCGTCGCCTCCCAGAAGTTGACGGACTCGTGCTCGTCGTTGCCCCGCAGGCCGAAACGGCGCACTTCTCCGGCGACGCCGGCCAGCGCCTCGTCCGTCGCCGGATGTTCCTCCTCCACGAGGAGGATCGCGGCCGCGCGGAAGGTCCGCTGCGCGTCCTCGTGCGTCGGAACGCGTGGTCCGTATTGTTCGACGAAACGCTCCACGCTCCACGTCTCCATCTCGGCAGCGGAAAAGACGGCGCTGGCGCCCTCCCGCTCCCCGGTCCAGCGGGCGTCACGGGCGATGAGGATGTCAGGCATCTCCTCTGCGGGTATCCACCCCGCCAGGTAGAGTTCCAGAGGGCCGTAAGGAATGCTGTTGTTGCTCGCGGGCGAGAAATCCCCCCACCGCGAAAACTCCCCCGCCACATAGCGGCCGTCGCCCAGGTCCACGAGCTCGTCCGGGTCAAAGCCGCCCAACTGCCCGTTGACGCTGCTGATGCCCCAATGCGGCCGGTAGGGGGTATCGATCACGAAGTTGCCCCAGCCGTGCATGATTTCGTGCGCGCCGGCGTAGTCGATCGCGCCGGGGTGCGTGAAATGGATGTAGCCCCGCAGCCTGTTCGACGGCATGTGGTCGAGGCGGGAAGCGCCAACGCCTTCGTCGGCATTGCTGACGGTGACGTAGAGCCCGCTGTAGGCGTAGCGCCGGTCCGACAGCGGCAGGTTGGAGACGAACAGCAGGTAGTCGAAGACGTCCTCGTACTCCGCCAGGAACAGCCGCGTGAGGTGGTCGAGCCGAAGCCCGAACGTCCGGGACGAGACCCGCGGGACATGGATGACCACGACATGCTCGCCGTACTGTTCGAGGACGGTCGGCTCCGGAAGCTCCCCGAACTGGGGGATCCCGAGGGCGTTCAGGTGCACGACGCCATCGTCGGTCCCGTCCTTCGAGTCGGCAAGCGCCAGGTCCGCACCGGAGAGCACCACGACCCCGCCGGGCCCGGCAGCGCTCCCGAAGCCAAGATAGGCGAGGGCCTGATGGGGGAAGCCGAGCGCCAACTCGGCGATGCCGTCGCCGTCCAGGTCGCCGGCCGAACCCACGCTGGACCCGAGGTGGTCGGATGCCCGCCCCGACGCCCCGACCACCTTCCACGACTTCGGCAACGCGGCAACGCTTTCGAGGTCGATCGACCCCGCGCCGGCCGCCGCGGCAGCCAGATCGGCGCCGGACACCAGATACGCCGCGCCAGGCAGGTAGATGTCCGTCGGAGACGGCCGGAAGCTCACGCCCGGCGTCCAGCCCCAGTCGGGAGCGCCGATCACCACGTCGCCCGCACCATCTCCATCGAAGTCCATGGATGCGACGGTGAGAGTCCCACCGATGTCGCCGGTCAGCCTGTAGGAGCCCGCTTCCGCCGCGGCGCGCTCCAGCTCGACGACGCCGTCGGCCTGGCCGTCCGCGCGATCCGCCGCGGGCAGGTCGGAGACGGCCAGCACGTAGGCGTTGGCATCGGCGAACAGCTCGCGTTCCCAACCGCCGATCAGTATCTCCGCGTACCCGTCGCCGTCCAGATCGTTCGCGGCGAGGTGGCGCCCCTCCCGGTGCGGCCCGGGCCGGCCGACGAGCTGCCACGAAGTCCTGCCGTTCGCGAGCCGGCCGATCTGGACCACGCCGTCGCTCGAGCCATCCGCCGCGTCCGCACCTTCCAGGGACGCCGCCGCCACCAGATACACCGTGCTGCGCGAACGTCCGGTCGCCGCGACCAGGAAGTCCTCGCGGCTATCGCCGTCCAGGTCGCCGGCGTTGGCGAGCTGGATTCCAAGCAGGTCCTCCTCGCCTTCGGACAGGAGCTTCCAGCTATCGGCCTGCGCCGCCACTGCCCCGAGTCCGACGCGCCGGTCGCCTTCGCCGTCCAGGAGGTCCGCGGCGGACAGGGACCTGCCGGACACCACGTACACGGCGCCGCCGTCCCCGTGCCAGGGCGCCCCTATCAGGACATCGGGAAAACCGTCTCCGTCGACATCGGCGCTCGCGATGGCCCGCCCGGCATTGTCTGACGCCGCCTCGCCCTCGAGCACCCAACCGTCGTCGTCCCCGGCGATATCGGCGAGACGCAGCTTTCCATCGTCGCCGGTCGCGGCCGCGGCCCGTGGCGGCGAGACCAGATGGACCTCTCCCGCGAAGTCACCGCGACCGCGCGCACCGACCCAGATGTCGCCCAGGCCGTCCCCGGTCAGGTCGCCGGCCCGCGCCAACGCCGAACCGACAAGATCGTCTGAGCGGTCTGGTCCCTCGACGGTCCAGGAGTACCGTTGGCCCGCGAAGGCGGCGAGGCTGATCACCCTGTTCCGCGGCCCATGGGCACGGTCCGCGGCGACCAGGTCCCGGCCCGAAACGACGTACGCCTTGCCTGGAAACCACGAGCGGTTGCGGGGGTCCTCGAAATTCTCCGATCCGACCACCAACTCGCCCAGTCCATCGCCGTCCGTGTCGCCCACCGCGGCCAACGAGAGACCGGCGAGCGAAAACTGGTCTTCGCCGAAGAGCCGGTAGACGAAAACGTCCCCCTCATCCTCCACGGCGACGTAGTCATCCAGCAGAGTGAGCAGCCGCGTCATGGCTGCGAATTCATCCGTGCCCTCCGCGATCTGCACGCCACCGCCATGCATCGGGTCGCGTATGGTGTCGAGCAGCAGCGCGGCGCCTCCCTCCACCCGGGAGAGAAACGCTTCGAAGGCGCGCAGGTTCATCGCCCCGGAGTGACGCCGCGCGGCCGTGACGAACCGTAACCGCGTGCCCGCGGCCGCGCCGCCCTCTTTGTGGCAGCCCACGCAGCTCGCCTGCACGACAGGCGCAACCAGCCTGGCGAAGACCTTCTCCGGGGTACGGAGGTGCGCGAAACTGGGCTGCTCGTCGTCTTCGTGCCACCAACGACGGCGGAGGATCCAGCTCAGGATGCGTTGATCGACCTGTTCCGTAGCCGCAGGCGCCTCGGTCGCGCCCCGGGCGGAACCGTTGTCAAGCGCCACGACAGCGACGACGACAACCAGCACGGCGGCGGCCACGACTCGACTTCTCACCGTCCCGAGTCCCGTTCCGGTCTCGAACGCTTCGCCCTTGGCGCTACGGCCGAAACTGCAGCGTGCGGGGCGTCAGGCGCGACGGCTGCGACACGATGCGGTACGCGGTCTCCACCCACTCGCAGATCAGCCGCCGCGTATCGCGGGGATCGATCATCTCCTCGATCTGGAACTTCGACAGCGGGCCCACCGGCCCGCGGGCGCTCTCGATGCGGGCCATGAGCTCGGCGCGGAAGGCCTCTGGATCCTCCGCTTCCGCGAGCTGGCGCCTGTAGGCCGCCTCGATGCCGCCCTCCGGCGGTATGCCGCCGACGTCCGCGGCGGGCCACGCCACGCGCACCGACGGCCGCGAGCGTGGGGTCGCGTAGTTGTTCCCCGCCACGCCGAAACTGCGCCGTATGAGCACGGTGAAGATCGGCACCGTGACCTGCGCGAACGCGATCATCCATTCCCCGCCCCGGCGGATGGTGCCCGCGACCTCGTGCTCGAGCCCGACGGCGAAGCCCGGGTTGTCCACCAGGTTGAGGATCGGTACGTGAAACAGGTCGCAGAGGTCCTGGTGCCGGGTCAGCTTGCGGCAGCCGTCCGCCGTCAGCGCGCCGCCGTTGGCGTGCTGGCTGTCGGACGCGAGGATCCCGAGGGGGTAGCCGTTGAAACGGGCGAATCCGGTGATCTGGTCGGTGCCCCAGAGCGGGCCGATCTCGAAGAACGAGTCCCGGTCTGCCATGAGGGCGATCGCGCGCCGCATGTCGAAGGTGGTCGTGCGCTGGCGCGGCACGAGCGTGAACAGCTCCTCGTCCCGCCGGTCGGGCGGATCGTCCGGGCCCGGCGCCACCGCCGGCGGCGTCTCGTAGACGTTCGAGGGCAGGTAGGACAGGAACCGCCGGGTCATCGCGGCGGCTTCCTCCTCCGTCTCGGCGAGGTTGTCCACCGACCCGTTGCGGCAGTGGATGTGCCAGCCCCCGAGGTCCTCCTTGGTGATGTCGTAGCCCATGGCGTGCTGTACCACCGGCGGACCCGCCACGAAGAGTTGCGCGATGTCGCGCACCATGACGGAGAAGTGGCCGAGCACGGCCTTCGCCGCGCCGATGCCCACGACGCTGCCGAGCAGCATGTTCACGACGGGCACCGTGCAAAGCTGCTCGGTGTACATGGTGCTGCCGAGGTGACCCGGCAGGAACGAGCCGCCGCCGCCGGCAACTCGCGGCCGCCCGGCCGTGATGGCGCCGCTGCTCTCCCTGGCGGTGCTCTCCCCCTCCTTGTTCTGCTGCGGCACCATCGCGGCGACGCTCCCGCCGCCGGACGACCCGTCGAGAAGGCGGACGGAGGGGACGCGCATCTCCAGGGCGAGGCGGTCGAGGTGGCCGCTCTTCGCGCCGATGGCGCCGTCCGCGTGCCCGCCGCGCGAGGTGAAATCGTCGGCGCACACGATCGTCGAGCGCCCCTCGATCCGGCCCCAGCCGCCGACATGGTTCGCCGGCGTGAAGGCGGTCACGGCGCCGTCCTCGTCGTACGAGGCGAACCCGGCGACGCTGCCCACCTCGCGGAACGAGCCTTCGTCGAGGAGCAGTTCGATCCGCTCCCGGCAGGTCAGCTTGCCCCGGCTGCGCTGCCGCACCACGCCCGGGTCCTCCGATCCCGGGGCGAGCCGCGCGAGAGCCAGGCTGCGCATGGCGGCGACATCCTCGAGCAACGGCGCCCAGGTTTCTCGCGGACCGGGTTTTGCCACTTCCGCCAACGCCCCGTCGGCGGGTGCGAGCAACGCCACGACCTGACCCGTGGCGACCGCGTCTCCCGCCCGGAGGGGCTGCATCGCCGAGACGACGCCGTCGCAGGGCGCGCCCACCACCGTCTCCATCTTCATCGCGCTGATGACGAGCAGCGGATCCCCGGCGCCGAGCGCATCGCCCGGCGCCGCCTCGACCGTCACGACGGACCCCGCCAGGGGACACGCCACCGACACGTCGTCCGGTCCCGGCTCGAGCGGCGGAAGCGCGCGGGAGGCCCCGGCGCGTGTGCCGTCGTGTCCGTGACCGCTGGCCGGCGCCCGGGTCTGTAGCAACTCCAGCGCGCCCCCGTTCGCGGGCTCCGCGGCGTCCATCAGCTCCGGTTTCTCGCCCAGCAGCGAGGTCCTGGCGTTCCCGGCTCGCACATCCGGGTCGGCCAGGATCGCCTGGAGCTGCGCCAGGTTCGTCGGAACGCCGGCGATGTGGAACTCCCCGAGCGCGCGGCCGGCGCGTTCCATGGCCGAGGCCAGGGAAGCTTCGGAGGTGGACGTGCAGACCACCTTGGCGAGGAGCGGGTCGAACTGCGGGGGCGGTGCGTATCCCGCATAACCGCAGGCGTCCACCCGGATGCCGCGCCCGGACGGCTCCTTGTACGCGTCGAGCGTCCCGGCGCCCCGCGCCACCACCCGCGCCTGGACCGCGTACTTCCCGGTTACCGGGAGCGCTTCCGCGAGCCCGAGCGACGCGAGGGACGCGCCGGCTGCCAGCAGGAACTGCGTCTCCACCAGGTCGACGCCGGTGACCTCCTCCGTCACTGTGTGCTCCACCTGGATGCGCGCATTGGCCTCGATGAAGAAGTGCTCGTCGCGCTCGGGCACCACCAGGAACTCGATCGTGCCCGCGTTGACGTACTCGCCGCCCTGCGCCAACGCGACGGCATCCGCCAAAACGCGCTCCCGCAACGTCTCCGGGAGTCCCGCCGCCGGCGCCGTCTCGAGCACCTTCTGGTGACGCAACTGCACCGAGCAGTCGCGTTCTCCGAGGTGTACGACGTGCCCGTCCGCGTCGCCAAGCACCTGCACCTCGATGTGGCGCGGCCGCTCGACCAGGCGTTCGACGAACACGGCGCCGCTGCCGAACGCGCCTTCCGCCTCGCTCCGGCACCGCTCGAAGGCTTCGGCCATGTCGGCCGCCGACTCGACGACGCGCATGCCGCGCCCCCCGCCCCCCGCCGCGGCCTTGAGCATCACGGGGTAACCCACCGTCGCGGCGACTTCCTCCGCCTCCTCCGCGGTGGCAAGCGGCCGGGAGCTGCCCGGCACCACCGGGATGTCGAGCGAGCGGGCGAGGGACCGCGCCAGCAGCTTGTCCCCGAACAGCGCGAGCGCCGCCGGCGTGGGCCCGACGAACGTGAGGCCGGCCGCTGCGCAGCGCTCCGCGAAGGCGGCGTTCTCGGCGAGGAAGCCGTAACCCGGGTGCACGCAGTCGCAGCCGCTCTCGACCGCTACCCGGACCAGCGCGTCCGCGTCCAGGTAGGCGGCCACCGGGTCCGCGCCGGGCGCGCCGATCTCGCGCGCTTCGGTCGTCACCCGGGTGTGCAACGAGTGGGCGTCCTCCGGCGCATGGACTGCCACCGAGTCCATGCCGAGACCGGCCGCGGCCCTGGCGACACGAATCGCGATCTCGCCGCGGTTGGCGATGAGCACCCGTTTGAGCGACGTCACCGGCACCCTCCATCGGACCAGGGGACAAGGGCCGGAGACTGACGGAGGCCGGGCGCGTTGTCCAGTCGCGGCCCGGGCCGGCGAGTCAGTGCACGCACCCGCGGGCCGGCGCTTCGATGATCTTCTCGACGCGCCCATCACGCACCCCGACGTACCGGTCCCAGCGGTTCACCGTCACGTCCTGCTGGTGCGTCAGCAGGAAGAAGGTGTCGCCGATATCGAGGGAGAGGTCCGCGTCCCCGGACAGCACGACGCCGTGGTGGTCGATCCCGGTGACCGTCACCCCGTCGGGACCCTCCAGCGTCGGCAGGCCGTTCGGCGCGCCGATGGCGTCGATCGGCACGTCGCCGATCGCCGTGCGGGCGTCCGGGCGCTCGACCACGCGGCCCATCACCCGCAGCGCGAAGTGGAACTCGCGCATGTAGGCGTACGGCACCTCCATGAACACGTACGTACCGCCTTCGATCTCCGTCACGTCGGGGTACGTGGCCGCCACGTCGTAGGTCCACGACTCTCCGGTAGAGACGACGTCCACCGCGATGCCCGCGTCCTCGATCGCCCGCCTGGCTTCCAGCACGCGTTCGATGTAGCGCCCACCTTCCGAGAACCGGTTTGTCCGGTCCCCCGCCCCGCGCAAGACCTGGTGGCTCATAACGCCGCGGAAGTCGAGGCCGGGCGCGGCCACGATGCGGCGCGCCAGCGCGACTGCCTGCTCCACGGAACGGACGCCAGCGCGTCCCATCATCGTGTCCACCTCGATCACCACGCCGAGTGCCGCGGCGGAGGACTCCGCACCCCGCGCAAGGAGCGCCACCTGCGCGTCCGCATCCGCGGCCACGGTCGTCTCTACGCGCTGGGCGAGGGCAACGAGGCGGCGGATCTTCCCCGGATCGACCACCTGGTTCGCGACCAGGACGTTGCCGGCTCCGGCTTCCACGAACACCTCCGCCTCCGAGACCTTGGCCGCGCAGACGCCCCCCACCGTACCACCCGCGGCGACCTGCATCGCGAGGATCTCGGGCGCCTTGTGGTTCTTGCCGTGCGGCCGCAGCCGGATCTCTTCTTCCGAGTAATGGCGGGCGATGACGCCGATGTTGTGCTCGAGCGCGTCGAGGTCGACGACCAGCACGGGCGTCTCGAGGTCCCGGATGGGCGTGCCGATCAAAACGCGCCTCGCGCGGACACCTGCCAGACGGCCTCGAGCAC
>JAPPHP010000280.1:0-357 GCA_028821035.1 Gammaproteobacteria bacterium
CGGGCAACCGGCGCGGAACCAGTCGCTGTTGACCCTGATCGATCAGACCGCGCGCGGCTTCGACCTCCGGCTCGCCAGCTATCGTTCCGAGTCCGGCGGGGGGGTCAGCGTGGTGGTGCAGGAGCAGGCGTTCAACGACATCCTGCGGTGGACCCGGACCCTAGCCTCCGAGCACGGCATTCGCGTGATCCAGGCGTCCATCGACGGCCAGGGCGCGGGGCTCGTGAACGCTCGGTTCGTGATGCGGTAGCGGGGGGGGGGGGGGGGGGGGGGGGGGGGCCCCCCCCCGCGCGGGGGCCGGGGGGGTTTTGAAAAGGCCCGGGGGGGGCGGCGGGGCCGGCGGGGCGACGGGGGGGG
>JAPPHP010000280.1:367-10765 GCA_028821035.1 Gammaproteobacteria bacterium
ACGCTCGGTTCGTGATGCGGTAGCGCGACCTGACGGTCGCGTTGGGCGACGCCCCTACGATGCCGGTACCAGGCGTATTCTCAGCTCGGTGTGCGCCTCGACGGCTTCCCGGGAGAAGAGCAGGGGGAAGCTCTCGTCGGCCGCCCAGCCCTCGAGCAGGTTGTCGTAGAAGGGACTTCCCGGGTCGCCGGACTGACCGGGTGCGTTGGTCATGCGGGCGGCGTCCCAGTCCGCGGTGTCCACGACCATGCGCCAGGATGCGCCGGCGCGCACCGCGAAATCCCGTGAGTCGAATGCCGTGTTGTTGACCGTGTGGCCGCTGCCGCCGCGGCCGAGCGACGTCATCCGCATCCGGGTCCGCAGATCGCCCCGGGCCAGGCGGAGGAGGGGGTGCTCGAACTCCGTGCGGTGGAGGGTGTCCCACCGCCAGCCGGCCGGATCGGGCCCGAGCAGCGCGGCGGTCTCGTCCAACGCGGCCTGGAGGGTCCCGGTCGCGACCTCGCGCAGTTCGGGATCCCGCAGCAGCTCCGGGACCGCCTGCGTGTCGAGGGTCGTCACCGCGTCCTGCTCGCCGAGCAGGCGAGCGGCGAGGGCAGGGACCAGGTGCCGGTAGTACCAGACCGAGAACACGGCCGCCTGGGACGAGCGCGGATCCATCGTGCCGTCCCAGTCCTGCAGGAAGGTCCCGTCCGGCAGGGTATCCACGACCGCGCGGGCGAGCAGGGAACGGTAGTCCCGCTGCAGCGCGAGCGAGTCGGCCACGCTGTGGTCGTCCGTGTCGGCGAGCACGTCGACCAGGCGGCGTTGCCGCCAGGGCGACGCCCATTCGAAACCGACGCGCCGCGTCTCCACAGGGAAGTCGGAGGGCAGGGTATTCGCGTTGGCCGTGGCGATGAAGCCGCGCTCGGGGTTGTACTCCTCCGGGAGGGCGTCCATGTCGAAGAAACCCTGCCACTCGTAGCGTCCGTCGCCCAGGACAGGCAGCAGGCCGTCGTGCCAGGTCCGGCGCGGGAAGAGCCCCGCCGGCTTGTACCCGATGTTGCCGTCGACGTCCGCGTAGACCTGGTTCTCCGAAGGCCCGCCCCACTGGTTCAGGGCGGCGCGAAACTCGCGCCAGTTCGCCGCGCGCATGTACGCGAGGCTACCGAGGTAGGGCGCCATGCCCGCCTCCAGCCATCCCGCCCGCAAGGCGTAGATGCGCTCGGCGTCGCGGTAGACGACGGGGCCGTGGCGCGTGAACTCGAGGACCGCCGATACCGCCGGGCCTTCCCGGACTCCGATGGACTCCACCCGCCGTTCCACCGGTTCGCCGGCAGGGTAGAAGTACAGGTCTTCCTGGTCGATCGCGAAGATCGTCAGGCCGAAGGCGATGCGTTCGTTGTGCCCGATCGAGATGCCGGGGAGCACCGGCTCGCCGGCCCCGATCACGTTCAGGCCCGGCGCCACGAGGTGCGCGGCGTAACGCAGGGAGGGCACCGCATGGCGACGGTGCGGGTCATTTGCCAGGATCGCCCCGGCGCCGGCGGTGCGCGACGGCGCGATGACCCAGTTGTTGCTGCCGACCGCGGCCTCCTCGGATGACGGGACTTGCGGCACGGGGCCCGGGAACTGCACCGGCGCCTTGGCGAGCAGGTACACGTTCAGCACGTCCGCGGGGACCGTGCAGGGGTCGAACCCCTCCGGGACCCGGACCTCCCACTCGGGCTCGAGGCGCCGCCAGAGGGTCGTCCGTTCGACGCCGGCCTGGCACATGAGGCGCGCCCGCGTCACTTCCGAGACCGCGTTGCGCCACAGGCCGTGACTGCGGATGCGCACCACGTCGGCCGCCTCCCAGAAGTCCGGTTGGTAGTCGAGCAGCGTGAACTCGACGGGCGGCGGGACGCGATCCTCCCGGACCAGGCGCACGTAAGCGTTGACGCCCGCCACGAACGCCTCCGCGATCCGCTTGCCGTCGGCGCCGTAGGCGAGCCATTCCCGATACATGTCGCCCTGGAACAGGAAGAGCCGGTTCGCCCGATCCTGCGCCACGAAACTCGCCCCGAAGACTTCCGCCAGGCGGCCGAGTCCGCGCCGGCGCCAGACGTCAATCTGCCAGAGGCGGTCCCGGGCAGCGTTGAAACCCTGGACGAAGAAGGCGTCGTAGTGCGAACCCGCGTAGATGTGAGGAACGCCCCACGTGTCCACCAGGATCTCGGCGGGGCGCGTGAGCCCCGCGACCGCGTGCGTCACGTCGGGCGCAGGCGGCTGTGCCACGGACCACGGCGCAATCCCAAGCGCCAGGGCTATCGCCGGCAACGCGCGCAACGCCTTCATGAAGGGCCTCCTGCGGGGATGCGCTTATTGTACCGGGCGCCCGTGGCGTGGCCGACAATCGCGAGATCAATCAGGGTGTTGCGTCGTACTCCTCGTGTCGTGGCATCGCTATCACGACCCGTAATTTAACATAATATATATTATGCGTAATGCTGGGGCTGGCTCGGGAAGCACCGCGAAGCTATTGCAGTCCCGTTGCCAAATGCCGCATCCCCTGCCGCCCTTAGCGGTCGGGAACTCCTCAGCGTGGTGTCTCGATCGAGATCAACTCTATGCGCGCACCGTACCGACGAAAGTCCCGCCCGTTGAAGGTCAGCAGTCGCCGCTCGCCGTGCGCCAGCATGGTCGCCACGATGTTCGCGTCGTGGATCTGCCTTCCGGCAACCGCAACGTCCCGGCACAGCCTTGTCAGTATCTCCGTCGCCCTTGGACCGTCCTCAAGAATCTCGAAACCGGCCTGGAGTACAGCGATGTCCGCCAAGGCGCCGTCTACCGGGACCGGTGGCGACCACGACTGTGGGCGAGTCACGGTGGCCAGGTACTCCCTGAGCACTTGCCTGCTGATGCGAAGGACATCCCCGCTCTTGCCCGCTCGCTGCGCTCGATCCCGGGCGACGGCATGGCCCGGTGCAGCCTGGAACCGTGCCATCACCAGAACGTTCGTATCCAGGAACATCCGGCCGCTTAGGCGCCTTGTTCAGTTTCGTCCTCGGGCCCGCCTGTCAAGCGGCCCCAGTCGTCGTAGATCTGATCGCGGCTGACGGTGAAGCCCGGCGGCCACGAGCCCCCGGGCACGGCGGGCCAGAGCTCGTCGAGGTCGAACTCGCTGCCGTAGGTCGCGCGCGCTTCCTCGACTACGTTGCCAACACGCTCGAACACCAGCGTTTCGGACTCGAGGTCCACGCTCCGGGTCTTCCACCCGGCCACGTTCCATGCCAGCGCGTGACTGTGGCCCGTACCGCGTCTCTGGTTCGACCACCAGGGCCGGTACAGCCGTGCCGAGGCCGGTAGATCGAAGCCAAGGATCCCCTCGAGCTCCGCGAACGAAACCGGCCATTCCGCCGTGCTCATTCCGGAGAGGTGGCGGTACAGCGGAGCGTACTTGCCACGCTGCACAGCTTCCCGCACAAGCCTGCTTCTCGCCGCCGACATCGGTGCCTCGGCAACAAAATAGTTCTGACTGACTTGATGCTGAACTCCCAGGAGACCGCTGTCAAACCCGAAAGCACGACAGGCGGTCTCGGGCGGCCGGTCCAGGCGTTCTCACCGGACGCGTTCCGTTCTTCGAAGACGGCCACTGCCGCCGGCGTTCAACCCCGCCGAGCCTCCCCGAGCAGCGCTCTGCCAACGACCTTGAGCGCCAGCGTCTCCTCGGCCCCCTCGAAGATCGAGAGCACCCTGGCGTCCACGAAGTAGCGGCTCACGTCGGTTTCCTCGGCGTACCCGAGGCCGCCGTGGATCTGCATCGCCTCGCGCGTGACGAACTCGGCCACCTTGCAGGCGAAGAGCTTCACGAGGCTTGCTTCGGTCTGTCCGCCGCCCCGGTCCATCAGGCGCGCGGCCCAGTAGGACGACTGCTGGCAGACGGCCGCGTACATCCCCATGCGGGCGAGCTTCTGCAGCGTCAAGGGGTAGCTCGCGACGGGCCGGTCGAACACCTCGCGCTCCTCGGCGTAGCGCAGCGCGGCCTCGAACGCGGCCCGCATCAGGCCGCTGGCGCGGGCGGCGGTCTGCAGGCGTCCCCCGGAGAACCCGCGCATCGTGTAGTAGAAGCCGCGTCCCGCTCCGCCTTCCCCGCCCACCAGCGCGTCCGCCGGGACGAAGAAGTCGTCGTAGAACATCTCGAAGGAGTGCATGCCGCGGTAGCCGATCGTCGGGATCGCGCGCCCGGAGACCTTCCCGCCGCGCGGCTCCTCGTACTCGAAGGCGTGCCCGTCGAAGGCCGGCTTCTCCACGACGAAAAGCGACAGGCCCCGGTGCGGCGGGTGCGCGTCCGGGTCCGTCCGGGCGAGCACGAGGATCGCTTCGGCCCGGCCGGCGAAGGTGCACCAGGTCTTGCCGCCGTTGAGCCGCCAGCCACCGTCAACGCGGGTGGCGCGCAGCGCCACGGAAGCGACGTCGGACCCCGTGCCCGGCTCGGTGACGGAGATGGCGCACAGCGGGTCGCCGGCGGCGAGTCCGGGCAGCCAGCGTTGCTTCTGCTCCTCCGTCCCGCCTTCGAGGAGGGCCCGCACCATGATCTCCGGCCGCGTGATCAGGCTCCCGGCGGCGCCGAGGGAGGCCCGCGACAGTTCTTCCGTGACGACCACCATGCCAAGGCTGTCCTCGTGGTCGTCCGGCTGCAATCCGCCGTAGCGCGCGGGCACGCACAGCCCGAAACAGCCGAGCTCCCGCAGGCCGTCGACGATGGCGTCCGGGACGATGCGGTCCTCGCGGTGGACCGCCTCGGCGAGCGGCGCCACGCGCTCTTCGGCGAACTGTCGAAACGTGTCGCGGATCATCGCCTTCTCGTTGTCGAGATGGTCGACCGGGAGCGCGCCGTCACGCGCGCGGAACGCCTCCCCCACCGCGGCGAGATGGGTCGGGGACAGGTATCGCTCCGTGAAGGCGACGTGGTCGTCCGGAAGGTCCGCGAGCGTCAGCCCGTACGCGGCCGGACGCAGGCGCAGGCGCTGGTGGAAGTTCGCCGCCGCCTCGGCGCAGAAGGCCAGGGCGAGCTGCTCCTTGAACGCCCGTTCCGCCGGCGGTGCCTCCCGCTCGGCGTAGTCCAGCATGACGTCGGCGCACTGGAGTTCGGCGCTCGAGAACGCGAGGTCGTAGAGTTCCATCTGGGCGTCCTCGTCGAGGGCCGAGGCCGCTCTCGCCAGCAGTTCCCGGGCGGTCCCGACGATGGCGCGCGCCCGATCGTCCATGCCGTGTGCGCCCTCCTCTGCCCTGGCGAGCGCGCGATTCTACTGCATAATGCGCGGCGCCCCGGGCACCCCAAGGCCGCCGGCCATGAACGAGAACGGTCTCTCACTCACATCCGTACGGGAGCGCTTTCTCGCGTTGCAGACCCGGATCGTGCGCGAGTTCGAGCGCCTGGACGGCGCAGCGCGGTTCGCCGGCGAGGACCTGTCGACGGATGGCGGGGGGCTGTCCAGGCCGCGCGTGCTCGAGAACGGCAAGCACATCGAGAAGGCGGCGGCGCATTTCACCCACAGCGTCGGCCGCGCCCTGCCCCCGGCGGCCTCCGAACGCCGTCCGGAACTCGCCGGCCACCCGTTCCAGGCCGTCGCGGTGTCGTGCATCGTGCACGCCCGGAACCCGTACGTTCCCGCGGCGCACATGAACCTTCGCTTCTTCCTGGTCGAGGCCGAGCCGCCGGCCTGGCACTTCGGCGGAGGATTCGACCTGACGCCGTTCTACGCCTTCGAGGAGGACGTCGTCCACTGGCACCGCAACGCCCGCGCGGTCTGCGCGGCCCACGGTCCCTGGTACGACGAGTTGAAGGCCAACTGCGATGCCTACTTCTTCCTCCCCCACCGCGGCGAGCCGCGGGGCGTCGGCGGGATCTTCTTCGACGACTGGACGCGGGGGGGCTTCGAGGCGAGCCTCGCTTTCGTCGACGCGGTCGGCGCCCACTTCCTCTCCGGCTACGTGCCGATCTTCGAGCGCCGGGCCGGGGTCGCCTGGGGCGAGCGGGAGGAGTCCTTCATGCTCGTCCGGAGGGGCCGGTACGCGGAGTTCAACCTCGCCATCGACCGCGGCACCCGCTACGGACTGCAGTCCGGCCGCCGCGTGGAGTCCGTTCTCGCGTCGCTGCCGCCGCGCGTGCGGTGGGTATACGACTATCGTCCGGATCCCGGCTCGCCGGAAGCGCTGCTGACGGAGAAGTTCCTGCCCGCAAGGAACTGGCTCAAGCCTGTGGATAAATCTGGGGACTAATTCTTATCAAGACGATGACAACCGTGGACGCGCCGCGCGTGACGGGTGCGCGGCATAACTTTGTCTTGTTAAAACAATCTTATAGAACTCGTTCTTAGAAAAGATACCAGGAAAGGCCCTCTATACCGCTGCCGATGGAGTACCCTGGCGCTGTGCAAAACCGCCAGCACGCGGTCGCAGATTCGTCCAGGGGCGGCCCGTTTCCCCGACAAGCCAGCAACCATGCGGGTTTGCGGCGTTTTACGCGGTGCGTCCGGGGCTATTGGGGAGCGGTTTCCGGCGCGGCCTCCGGGGTTGGTTCCGCCGCCCCGACGACCACCAGCCGATCCTGTACGTCCTTGACCCCCGGCACGCCACGCGCGATTCCGATGGCGCGCGTGCGCTGTGCCTCGGTGGCCACCTGGCCGGTCAGGACGACGACGCCCTCCCGCACGTCCACGTCGATGGGCCAGCCCGGGACCCCGCGTGCGAGCACCAGTCCGCCCTTTACGCGGGCGTGGATCGCCGAGTCGTCCGTGACCTCTCCGACCGTGCGTCCCTCCTCGGAGGCCAGGTAGTTCCGGCAGCCGGCAAGGGGCAGGAGCGCGGCCAGGACAAGCAGCGTCGACACGGCCCGGCAAGCCTTTAGGCGGCGCGACGGGCGCGGGACGCCGGACCGAATAGGCGCGGTTCGTGGCGTGCGCACGGCGACTCCGGGGTGGCGGGAAGAACCGGCGCGACCATAACATTCCGGGCGAACCGTCAGCAACGCGATCGATGCCCAACCAGCGCACCACGCCGTCCGCGGCAGCACGGATGGCCCTTGTCGGAATCCTGATCTGCGGCGCCTTGGGCGCCGCGGCCGACGACCGCGTACATTTCGTGATCCCGGTCGCCCCGGGCGGCGGCGTGGACGGCACGGGCCGAGCGGTCGGACGCACTCTCGACACGCTCGGGCTGGCCGGCGCCGTGTCGTTCGAGAACGTCGGGGGCGGCGCCGACCGGGCCCTCGGCCTGTTCGTGGAGAACGAGGCGCGCTTCCGCGACGCGCTGCTCGTGCACTCGACACCGCTGGTCATCCGCAACGTGCAGGGGCTGTTTCCTCTCGGCTTCCGCAACCTGACGCCCATCGCCGGGCTGGTCGCCGACTACGGCATCTTCGTCGTCCGGGAAGACGACCCGGCGGCGCACTGGGAGGCCGTCCTCCGACGCCTCTCGGAGGATCCGGCGAGCGTCATCGTGGGGGGCGGGTCTGCGCGCGGCAGCCTCGATCACATCGTCCTGGCCCTCGCACTCGGCGCGGCCGAGGTGGACGCCCGCCGGGTGCGGTACCTCCCCTACGATGGCGGCGGCAAGGCGATGCTCGCCCTGCTCGGCGGCGAAATCGATCTCCTCTCGACCGGACTCGGAGAGACCCTGTCGTTCGCCCGCTCGGGGCAGGTGCGGGTGCTGGCGGTCACGGCGCCGGCGCGCGTGGGGGCCATCGGCCACGTGCCGACGCTGGCGGAGCTGGGGTATCCGGTGAGCTTCGCGAACTGGCGCGGCGTGTTCGCTCCCCCCGGAGCCCCACAGGAGACGCGGGTCTCCCATATCCGGCGCCTGCGTGAGATGACGCTGTCCGAGGAGTGGCAGGCCGCCCTCGACCGGCACGGCTGGCAGCCCCTCCACGTGTTCGGGCCGGACTTCGAGAAATACCTCGAGCGTCAGGAAGCGGTGCTGCGGGTCACGCTGTCCGAGCTGGGGTTCTCCCGGTGACCCGCCGACTGGTCCCCCTGGCCATCCTGGGCGTCGCCGCCGCGTACCTGTGGGCGGCCACCCGCGTCCCGCTGGATCCGTGGTCCGCCGGCGAGGCGGTCAACGCCCGGACGCTGCCCCTGGCCTGCGGCGCCCTGCTCGCCCTCTTCGCCGCGGGCATGTCCCTCCGGGGCGTTCCCTTCATGGCAGGGCCGGGACGCTACGGTCCTCTCGCGGCGATCGTGGCCTGTATCGTCGCCTTCATCGCCGCGATTCCCTTCGCCGGCCTCTGGCCCGCGCTGGGACTCTTCCTCTGCGCCGCCCTCGCGGTGCTCGGCGAACGACGCCTGACCGTGCTCCTCGGCGCGTCCATCGCAACGCCGGCGCTGGGATGGGTGCTGGTCGAGGTCTTGCTGGGGGTCTACATCCATCCCGGCAGCCTCTGGAGCTGACCGCAAGGAGCCGACGATGTGGGAAGGCATCGCCGCGGGGCTCGCGACGGCCATCGACCCGGCAAACCTCGCCTGGGTCGCACTGGGGTGCCTGGCGGGCACGCTGATCGGGATGCTGCCGGGACTCGGTCCGATCACCGCGATCGCCCTGATGATTCCGGTCAGCTACTCCATGGAGCCGGCGGCCGGACTCATCATGATGGCCGGCGTCTACTACGGCGCCGTCTTCGGCGGTTCGACCTCCTCGATCCTGATCAACGCGCCCGGGGTCGCGTCCACGGTCGCCACCTCCTTCGACGGCTATCCGATGGCGCGCGCCGGCCAGGCGGGCCGCGCCCTCGCCCTCGCCGCGTACGCGTCGTTCAGCGGGGGCGTCCTCGGGGCCCTCGCCCTGCTGCTCTTCGCCGGCGTGCTCGCGGCGTGGGCGACCGCGTTCCAGTCGCCGGACTACACGCTGGTCCTGATCCTGGCCCTGTCGAGCGTCGCGGCGTTCGCGGAGCGTGGCCTGGTGGCGAAGTCCTGCGTGGCCGCCCTGCTCGGCCTCATGCTCGGCACCGTGGGCGCCGACCCGGAGAGCGGCGTGCCCCGATTCACGTTCGGCCGCCTCGACCTCATGGACGGGATCGCCTTCATCCTGGTCGCAATGGCCACGTTCGCGCTGGCGGACGCGTTCCACCTGCTGACCCGCGGGGACGAGGGCGAACCCCGCACGGACGCCGGACGCCACGTGCGTCTCGCTCCCGGGGACGCGCGGGCCATCGTGCCCACCGTGGGGCGGAACTCCGTCCTGGGGTTCCTCGTGGGGGTGCTGCCCGGGGCCGGGGCAACGCTCGCGAGCTTCTTCGCCTACACCTTCGAGAAGCGCTTCACCAGCAACCCGGCGTGCGGCGTGGCCGCGCCCGAGTCCGCCAACAACGCCGCCTGCATGGGCTCCTTCGTACCGCTGCTCACACTGGGTATTCCCGGGTCGGGGACCACGGCGGTGCTGCTCGGCGTCATGCTGAGCCTCGGGATCCAGCCGGGGCCCCGGCTGCTCGCGGTCGATCCCGGCGCGTTCTGGGGCGTCATCGTGTCGATGTTCGCCGGGAACCTGGTCCTCCTCGCGCTCAACCTGCCGCTGATTCCGTGGCTCTCGCGCCTGATCCGCATCTCGAGGCCGGTGCTGATCCCGTTCGTCGTGGCGTTCTCGCTGGTCGGCGTGTATCTCACCACGCTGAACGACTTCGACCTCTACCTGATGCTGGGCCTTGCGGCGGGCGCGCTCGTGCTGCGGCGGGCGGGCTTCCCGCTGGCGCCGCTCCTCCTCGGATTCATCCTGAGTGGCATGCTGGAGGAGAACCTGCGGCGCACGCTCTACCTGGCGGACGGATCGTGGGGGACCCTGGCGGAACGGCCGCTGACGGTCGTTCTGGCCGTCGCCTGCGCACTGGTCTGGATCGCGCCGCTCTGGAGGCGCCTGCGTCCTGGCCACCGCGCCGACGCGGGCAGCGGACAGGCCCCGGGCGAGTCCTGACGCCGGCGGACACAGGCGGAAACGCCCGTTCCGCCCCCGGCGCTGTTCGGTTAACATCGCCGGCACTCAAGCGGGAGACCGCGCCACCGGGGAGCCATCCGTCGTGCGCAGGCACTCACACAGCACCGACGACGGCGACGAGCAGATCAACCTCACGCCCATGCTGGACGTGGTGTTCATCATGCTGATCTTCTTCATCGTGACGGCCACGTTCGTCAAGGAGGTCGGGCTCGACGTCAACCAGCCGGAGGACGACAAGCCCAAGACGATCGACCCGGACAAGCGCAGCATCGTCGTGCGGATCACGAGCCGCGACCGCATCGTCATCGCGCAACGGGACGTCGACTGGCGCTCCGTCCGGGCGAACATCGAGCGCCTGCACGCGGAGAACCCCGAGGCGCCGGTGATCATCCAGCCGCACCCGGACTCGCGCACGGAGAGCATGATCCACGTGATGGACTCGGCGCGGCAGGCGGGAGT
>JAPPHP010000283.1:0-7446 GCA_028821035.1 Gammaproteobacteria bacterium
GCCACTGGTGCCATGTCATGGCGCACGAGTCCTTCGAGGACGAGGCGACGGCGCAAGTCATGAACGCGCACTTCGTCAACGTCAAGGTCGACCGCGAAGAGCGGCCCGACCTCGATCGGGTCTACCAGACGGCCTTCAACCTGCTCTCGCGGCAGACCGGGGGCTGGCCGCTCACCATGTTCCTCGATCCACACACCCTGCTCCCCTTCTTCGGCGGCACGTACTTCCCGAAGCGCGCACGGTTCAACCTGCCCGGCTTCACGGACCTGCTGCTGCGCGTGGCCGATGGCTGGAACAGTCAGCGCACCGAGCTCACGGAACAGGGCGAGAAGCTGTCCGAGGCCCTGTCGGCGTTGCGCCCCACCGAGGCGGAAGCCACCGGTGTCGAGGACCGGGACGTGCTCCAGGCGGCCGTGGACCAGCTCGCGTCGCAGTTCGACCACGCCGAGGGCGGTTTCGGCAGCGCCCCCAAGTTCCCCATGCCGAGCACGCTGGACCGCGTGCTGCGTCACTGGGCCCGGGGCGCCCGTGCCGGGGCGCCCGACCGGGGCACCCTCGAGATGGTCACCACCACCCTCACCAGGATCGCCCGCGGCGGCATCTACGATCACGTCGGCGGGGGTTTCTGCCGCTACGCCACGGACCGGCAGTGGGCCATCCCGCACTTCGAGAAGATGCTCTACGACAACGGTCCGCTGCTCGGCCTCTACGCGGACGTCCTTGGGCTCGGTCCCGATGCCCTCTTCGAGGGCGCGGTGCGCGAGACCGCCGCGTGGATCATGCGCGACATGCAGCATGCCGAGGGCGGCTACTTCTCCTCCCTGGATGCCGACTCGGAGGGCGAGGAAGGCAAGTACTACGTCTGGCGCCGACCCGCCGTGAAACGGCTCCTCACCGAGGACGAGTACCTGGTCGTGGAAACCCTCTACGGCCTCGACAAGCCCGCGAACTTCGAGGGGAAGTGGAACCTGCGGCGGCGGGACGCGTGGCGCTCCGTGATACAGCGGCTGAGCCTGGACCCGGAGACCGCGGACGGCCTGCTCGCCTCCGCCCGGGCGAAACTCTTCGCTGAACGCGGCAAGCGGACCCCGCCCGGGAAGGACACCAAGGTCCTGACGTCGTGGAACGGCCTCGCGATCCGGGGGATGGCGAAAGCCGCCGTGCGTCTCGGAGAACCCGGCTGGCTGGCTTCCGCCGAGCGCGCCGCGGACTTCCTCCGCGAGCGCCTCTGGGACGGCGAGCGCCTCATGGCGACCTGGCGGGAAGGCAGGGCGAAGTACGCCGGCTACCTCGACGACTACGCGAACCTGCTGGACGGCGTGCTGGCGCTGCTGCAGGCCTCCTGGCGCGCGGAGGACGCGCGGTTCGCACAAGCGCTGGCGGACGCCCTGCTCACGCACTTCCACGACGGCGAAGCGGGCGCGTTCTTCCTGACCGCGCACGATCACGAGGAACTCATACACCGTCCGATGCCCACGATGGACGAGGCGCTGCCGCCGGGGAACGGAACGGCCGCTCAGGCCCTGGTCGCGCTCGGTCACCTGTTCGGCGAGACCCGGTACCTGGATGCGGCCTACGGGACGCTCGACGCCTTGCGGGGCTCCATCGAGAAGTACCCCGCCGGCCATTGCACGCTACTCAACGTCGTCGAGGCGAACGTGCAACCGCCGGAGCAGGTGGTCGTGCGCGGGCCCCGCGACGCGCTGGATCCCTGGCTCGAGATCGCGCGCGAGGGCTACCGCCCCTGGCGCAGCGTGTACGGGATCCCCTACGGGGAGGAGGGCGTCCTGCCCGGCTACCTGCCGCGCCTGGTCAGCGCCGACACGCGGGAACGGGCCACGGCATTCGTGTGCACGGGGCTCGTGTGCTCGGCGCCGATCGAGTCGATCGAGGAGTTCGAGAAGGCGGTGGGCTGACCGCCGGGCGGCTCACGCCGCCGGCCGCTCCTCCCCCAGGATCGACACGCGCTCCCCGTACCGGGTGTGCGGGTAGTAGTCCCAGACGGCGTGGTGCTGGGTGCAGCGGTTGTCCCAGAACGTCAGCGTATTCGGTTCCCAGGCGACGCGGCACCAAAGCCGGGGCGTCGAGTCGATATGGCGGTAGAGCATGTTGAGCAGCGCCGTGCTCTCGGGGCGGCTCAGGCCCACGATGTGGGACGTGAAGCCCCGGTTGACGTAGAGCACCCTGCGGCCGGTCCCCGGGTGCCGGGTGACCACCGGATGCTCGTTCCGCGGGTAGCCCCCTTCCGGCGGCGTCGACTTGTACGAGCCGACGTAGGGGAGCGCCCCGTCGTGGATCGCCGTCAGGCCGTCCAGGAACGCGCGCATCGGCTCCGAGAGCGTCTCGTAGGCGAGGTACATGTCCGCGAACAGCGTGTCGCCGCCCCCGGACGCCGGCGTCTCGGTCACGTAGAGCATCGAGCCGAGCGGTGGGATCTCGTCGCACGTCACGTCCGTGTGCCACCCGTCCCCCGCCGTGTACGCCGAGTCCGCGGTGGTCTTGACCTTCAGGATCTCCGGGTCCCCCCGGTAGGCGTGCTGCATCGGGTGCACGTGCAGCGAGCCGAAGCGCCCGGCAAACGCCTTGTGGTGCTCGCGATCGATGTGCTGGTCGCGGAAAACGAGCACCTTCCAGTCCATCCACGCGTCGTGGACATCCTGGGCCTGTTCGTTCGAGAGCGGCTTCGAGAGATCTATTCCGAGCACCTCCGCGCCGATGTGCGGGGTCAGGGAGTCGACCTCGAAGGTGCGATACTCCCTGCGGATCTCTTCCGTGGCTGATTGACCGTCGCGCGTGTTGAACATGGTGGCTGGCTGCTCCCGGGAGGTAGCCTTTCCTTTTAGCCCAACTCGCCGGGACGGACAAGCGGGACTTAACCCGCGATCGCGAGTTGCTCCGCCACCGCACGGTGAGCCTGGTCCATCGCCGTCTGCACCAGCGCCATGGCCCCCGCGTCGGAGTTGGCGATCGACACCCGGTGCATTCGGGCACGGCCCGCGACGTGCGGTCCCGTGTCCGCGAACGCGTCGTACTCCCGCGGGTCCCAGAGCGGGTCGTAGGTGTACGCGTAGCCGTGCGGCCAGCGGTTGACGGTAATGGCGGCCACGTCCCGCGCCGCGTCCATGCCGTACGGACCCCATACCTTGTCCAACTGGGAGAGGATCGCGGCCTCGTACTCCGCGAACGGCCGCGCCAGCATCGCCGCGCGCCCCACGCGGAACTGCTCACGCGGTGACAGGCCGCTCCGGTCCGGCGTCTCGATCGGGTAGGCCGTGACGACGGTTGGACCGTCCGGGTCCTTCGGGTACTCGTAACCGCCCATGCTGACCGGGAAGTCCAGCCAGAACTCGGAGACGAAGGCGCCCAGCGAGTAGACCATCCCGTGTCCGCTCTTCTCGATCGCGCGCCAGTTCCGTAACGCCACCTGGGTGTAGGCGAACGGCGTCTTGGAGGCGTAGCGCAGGGCGGTCTTCTGTTCCTCGCCCATTTCCGGGCAGATCCACGGCAGCACGTGGTTGTAGCAGGCCATCACGCAATGGCTGCCGCGGACCCGGTAGGCGGCGCCCCCCTGGACGTAGGTCACGTCGACGACCTTCCCGTCCGCGCCGTGGCGCACGTCGACGGCCGTGCTGTTCAGGCGAATGCGCACCGGGCTTCCCGCCGCGTCCAGCCGCCCGTAGTCGAACCGGGCCAGCACCATGTCTTCCTGCGTGCCGCCCGGGGCGACATCCGGGATCAGGTCGCGCACGATCAGCCGGGCGATGCCCGAGTTGCCGCCGGGGAAGTGATGGATGTACGGCTGGCTCGGAGAGGCGGACGGCCCCAGGCCGAGCATCTGGAGCACATCGTCGCCGAGGCCCGTGAGGCCCGGAATCGGCAGGCCGTTGAACAGGTTGCCTGTCAGGACGTTCACCGAATCCAGTCCAAGCTGGGTGCCCGGCCCCTTCAGGTAGTCGCGCACCACGCCGCACGCCTCGTCTCCGAGTCCGTGTTCCTCCCGGGCGAAGGTTTCGTAGGACTGCGTCAACATCTTTCGCAGCGCTCCCTCTCCCGACAGCTCGGGGTAGACCGACTCCGGAGTCGCGGTGAAAAGACCGGTGAGCTGCCGCTTCGCCGCTTCGGACACGGGGAACTCGGCGATCATCGCCGCGTCCTCTTGCGAGCGCTCGACGCCGACCAGGTCGGCGAGCGTCCCAAGGGGGCTCCTGACAAGCTTGCTCTCGCCATACCGCTCCGCATCGAAGTAGATGCCGGGCTGCAGGTACTTCTGGTAGAAGGCCCGGTCGAAGTACTTCTCGAACGCCGCCGCGTCGAACCCCACGGCGTGCAGCAAGCGCTTCGCCGCTGGCGGGATGTCGCCCTGCTCGAGCGTCTGGCTGCCTCCGTAGGAGATGAGGCGGCGTCCATCCACCTCGAACTCGACCTGCTTGGCGTGCCCGCCGAAGTCGTCGTGGTTGTCGAGCACCAGGATCCTGGCTTCCCGTCCCGCCGTTTCGCGGAAGAACCACGCGGCCGCGAGACCGGATAGCCCGCCTCCAACGACCACCAGGTCGTACGTCGGGTCCGTCTGCTCGGCCGGCGGCTCGTACCTGCGGCCCTCGCGCCCGACGGCGTGCGCAACCTCGAAAGACCCGGCGTGGGAGCCGCGCATGCCGGTCAGCCGGGGCGGGTAGTAGTCAGGTCCCAACGCGTCCGGGGCCAACAACCCTCGCGCCGCAGCCTGCAAGGGAGACAACGCACTACCGGCGGCCAGGCTGATGGCCATGCCGTTTACTAAGTCCCGTCGGTTAATGTCGCTCAGCGCTGCCCCCTCTCTCGCCTCACCGCCCGAGGCGGGCGGCCCCTTCCTCGGCCACGAGCCGCCCGGCCGCTGGCGTCGTTCCCGCGGGAACGACCTGACCGATCACCGCCGCGGTCTCTCCCGCTTCGGACAGCGCGGCGAGGACGGAGTCCACCTCGGCGGGCGCCGCGGCCAGGACGTATCCGATCCCGCAGTTGAACGTCCGCAACATCTCCATCTCGTCGACGCTCCCCGCCTGCTGCAGCGCCGGGAACACCTCCGGCCATCGCCACGCGTCCAGGTCCATGTCGGCCGCCAGCGCGCGCCGGAACATGCGGGGCACGTTCTCCACGAGACCGCCGCCGGTGACGTGCGCCATCCCGCGGACTTCGCCGGCCGCCACCGCCGCGGCCACCGCCTTCGCGTAGATGCGGGTGGGCGCAAGCAGGGCGTCCAGCTCCGCCGCCGTCGGCTCCGTCGAGCGTTCCTCCAGGATGCGTCGGATCAGCGAATAGCCGTTGGAGTGCGGCCCGTTCGACGCCAGTCCGATCAACCGGTCGCCGACTTCGATGTCCTCCCCGGTCACGACGGCGTCGCGGTCCACCACACCCACGCAGAAGCCCGCGAGGTCGTATTCGCCGTCCTGGTAGAACCCCGGCATCTCGGCGGTCTCGCCGCCTGCCAGGGCGCAGCCCGCCATCTCGCAGCCGCGCGCGATGCCGACGATGACCCGCTCCGCCACGTCCACGTCGAGCCGTCCCGTCGCGTAGTAGTCGAGGAACAGGAACGGCTCGGCCCCGGTCGCGATCACGTCGTTGACGCACATGGCGACGAGGTCCTGTCCGACGTCGTCATGCCGGTCGTACTGCATGGCGAGCTTGAGCTTCGTGCCGACGCCGTCGGTCCCGGTGACCAGGACCGGGTTGCGGTACTTGTCCGGGAGGGAGGCGAGGGCGGCGAAACCGCCGAGGCCCGAGAGTATCTCCGGCCCGTGGGTGCGTCGCGCCGCGGGCGCGATGCGGCGCACCAGTTCCTGTCCCGCGTCGATGTCGACGCCGGACTTGCGGTAGGTGAGTCCGGACATGACGGAGTTTGATCGAAAGGTGGCAGTTTGTACCATGCGTCCCGACATCCACAAACGCCGCCGCCGTCATGGAAGCGCCCTGCGGCCGGTGTTCCGCGTCCAGTCCGAGCGGCCGACCGCCCATGGAACGAAAGTCCTTTGCCAATCGCGTCCGGCGATGCGTCGCAGCGCGACTGCGCCTTGGTGCCAGCGGACTTGCCCGGTCCGGCCGCCGGCGCGGCTCGGCGCTTGCCCTCGGTGTGATGGTTGTGGTGGTCGCGCTCCCGGTTTGCGTCCCCGCCCACGCGGCGGTCGTCCCCTGGCTGTACGACGTGGAGGCCCCGGTTGCGAGCCAGGGCGCCGCCGACCGGCGCAGTGCTTCCCGCACCGCGCTGCGCGAGATGCTCATGCGCTTGACCGGGCTCCGCAGCGTGCCGATGAACGAGGCGGTCCAGGCGGCCCTGCGCGATCCCGGACCCTACTACGTGCAGTACCGCTTCCTGCCCGGGAACACCGAGGACGGGATGCATCTCGGCGTCAGCTTCTCGCCCAAGGCCGTGCGCGACCTGGTGTCCCGGGCGGCCTTGCCGATCTGGAGCGCCAACCGGCCGGTCGGTCTCGCCTGGCTGGCCGTGGCCGTGGAGGGTGTTCCGACCGTACTCTCCCGCGAGTCCGACCATCCCCTCGCCGAGGGGCTGCGCGTGCGGGCCCGGGAGCGGGGCATCGAGATGCGTCTGCCCCTGCTCGACGACGAAGACGCCGCACGCATCTCCGTAGCGGACGTCTGGTACCGGTTCCCGTACGCCATCGAGCAGGCGACGGGGCGCTACGAACCCGACGTGCTGCTCCTTGGCCGCGCGCGCGCCGACCCGCTCGGCCAGTGGGTCACGGAGTGGGAGTTCCGGCTCGACGGGGGCCACCGGTCGTTCAGTTTCGAGACGCCGACGCCGGAGGAAGGCGCCGCACTCGCGGTGGACGAAGTGGCCGACGAACTCATGGACCGCTACGCGGTGCTCGGTCGGGAGGCCACGGCCATCGAACTCGAAGTGCGCGGCATCGCGACGGTGCGCGACTACGCAACGCTCATGAGCGCACTCGGGGCGCTCGAGTTCATCGATCGCGTGGAACTCCTCGCCGCGGCCCCCGCCACGACGACCCTGCGCGTGACCACCCGCTCCACCCGGTCCCGGCTCGCCGAGTTGCTCTCCGCCTACGGACTGCTGGAAGCCGACGCAGCGGTCCCCCCACCAGGCGCCCCGGGCCGCCTGACGCTCGCCTGGACCGGGAGCCGCTGACATGCGCCAGCTCCCCAACCTCATCACCATCTTCCGGATCGCGCTCGTGGTGCCCACCGGCTGGTGCCTGGCGTACGGCGACTACGGGACGGCGCTCATCCTGATGGCCGTCGCCGGTGGCTCCGATGCCGTCGACGGGGCCCTCGCGCGCCGCTACGCGTGGACGACGCCGTTCGGCGCCTTCGCCGACCCCCTCGCCGACAAGCTGCTGATCGGCGTGACGTTCGTCATCCTGCTGCTGCAAGGCTACGTACCGCTCTGGGTCGCCGCCATCGTCATCGCCCGGGACGTGGTCATCGTGGGCGGGG
>JAPPHP010000283.1:7546-10491 GCA_028821035.1 Gammaproteobacteria bacterium
GAACCGGGAACCGGTGGAGCACCTGCGGGCGCCGGTGGACGGGTTTCGCTGCGCGTGGCTCTGGGGGCCGGCCGGCGTGGGGAAGAGCCACCTGCTGCAGGCGGTATGCCACGCGTGCGGCGGCGCATATGTCCCCGCCCGGGAACTCGGCGACGTGGAGGGCTACGACGCCTTCGAGCGCGTCCTGATCGACGACGCGGATACCTGGCTGGGCGACCGCGCCACGGAAGAGCGGCTGTTTCGCCTGTACAACGCCATGCTCGACCGCGGCCATGCCCTGGCCCTGACCGCGACACAGTCGCCGGCGGCCGCGCGCTTCACCCTCGACGACCTCGCCTCCCGGCTGCGGGGTGCCGCCTGCTTCGAGCTGGCGCCGCTGTCGGAGGAACAGGCGGTGCCGGTCCTCAAGCGAGCGGCCCGGGACCGCGGCTTTGACCTGTCCGACGATGTCGTTGGTTTCCTGCTGCGGCGCGTCGACCGGAGCCTGCCGGAACTCCTGGCGCACCTCGAGACGATCGACCGCGCGTCCCTGTCCGCGAGTCGGCGAGTGACCGTGCAGTTCGTAAAGGAGGCCCTCGCCCTTTGAAACGGGCGGTCGTCACGGGCGGCGGTAGCGCCGGGCACGTGATCCCGGCCCTGCCAGTGATCGAGGCCCTGCAGGCGAAGGGTTGCGAAGTGTCGTTCATCGGTTCGGACTCCGGCCTCGAGGAACGCCTGGTGACGCCCCTCGGGACGCCGTTCTTCAGCGTGCGGACCGGCAAGCTGCGGCGGTACTTCTCGCTCGCCAACCTGACGGACGCGCTGCGGATCCCCATCGGCATCCTGCAGGCGTTCTTCATCCTCGGCCGGGTCAGGCCCGACGTCGTCTTCTCCAAGGGCGGCTTCGTCGCGTTCCCGGTGGTCTTCGCGGCCTGGTTGCGCCGCATACCCGTCGTCGCGCACGAGTCCGACCTGACTCCCGGGCTCGCCAACCGTCTGTCGCTCCCCTTCGTGGCCACGCTGTGCGTGAGCTTCGAGGGGACTCGCGTCGCATCGCGCCGCGTGGTTCACACCGGGACGCCGATCAGGGACGCATTGCTGCACGGGGACCCCGATCGGGGTTTCGACAGGGCGGGCCTGCCGGGAGAGCGGCCCATGCTGGTCGTGGTCGGCGGGAGCCTCGGGGCGCAACGGCTCAACGAGATCACGCGCGCAGCGCTGCCCGGTCTCACGGAGACGTTCGGGGTGCTGCACGTCTGCGGGGCGGGGCATCTTGACCCGGACCTCGAGAACACACCGGGCTACGTCCAACGCGAGTTCGTGTCAGACGGCTGGGGCGATATCCTGGCAACCGCCGCGGTCGTCGTCTCGCGCTCCGGCGCCAACGCGCTGCACGAACTGCTGGCGCTGGGGAAACCCAATCTCCTCGTACCGCTCCCGACCACGGCGAGTCGCGGCGACCAGATCGAGAACGCCGCGTACGCGGTCGAGCGCGGCTTCAGCACCGTGCTGCCGGAGGCGGACCTCACGCCGGAGACGTTGGTTGCCACGACGCGCGACGTACTGGACACTCTCGAAGCGTGGCGGACGCGGCTCGCGGAATTCCGGGCGCCGGACGCGACAGCCCTCATCGTGGCCGAGCTCGATACCGCGGCGCGGAGCCCATGAGGGAGAGAGCGGTGGCGTGTTCGAGGACGACTCCGATTCCTGTTGCGCTGCGACTTGCGCCGCTGGCATCGTTGATCCTCGCCTGCGTCTGCCTGACCGGCTGCTGGTCCATGCTGCCGGACGACCTTCTGCCCAACAACGCGCGCGACATGATGGTCGGGATGGGCCTGTCCGACGAAGAGGCGGAAGCGCTGGAAGAGCGGGTCCAGCAGGACCCGCACGACATGACGGCACGGGCGCAGTTGCTCTCCTACTATGACCACGCCCAGTGGCGCGACGACGCCAACGTGCGACGGTACGGTTGGCACGTTGTGTGGCTGGCGGAGAACGACCCGCGGCATACGCTGCTGGCGTTCGGCCAGGCAAGCGTCGACCCCTCTCGTAATCCCTCGGCATACGCACGCGTAAAGGCAATCTGGCTGCACCACCTGGCGGACGCCCCTCGTGACACGGGGCTGCTCGCCGCCGCCGCGGCCTCCTTCGAGCGTGGTCCCGATGTCGATCTCGCCCTGGCGTTGCTCGAACGGGCACAGGAGATCGACCCCGGCAACTTCCTGTGGCCGTCCAGGCTCGGAAGCCTCCGCTGGCGGATGGCCCAGGAGGATAGGGAACGAGCGGACCCGGCGCTCGCCGCGGCGGCGCTTGCCGACTTTGAACGGGCCGACGAACTGAACCGGCACGGCCTCGGCTCAATGCACCTGCACTCCGCGATGGAGGCCGCGTTCGCGGCGGGACAACTCGAGAAAGCCCGCACCCATGCAGCCGAAGGGCTCACCGGCGGCGGCATGCCGTTCAGCCTCGAACCGGAGTATCGGGCCAACCTGATGCTTGGCCGGATCGCCCTGGCCGAAAACGATCTACGCGGGGCCGGAAACTACCTGATTGCAGCCGGGCGGGTGGCCGCGTGGCCGTCTCTCCTCCCGCTCCTGGTCTGGGAACCCGACATGCAGCTCGCGGAGGAACTGCTCGAACAGGGCGAACGGGAGGTCGTCCTCGAATACCTGAAACTCTGCGCCCTGCATTGGGAGGGCGATCAACTCCGCGAGTGGGCCGATGAGATCAGGGCGGGACGCGCCCCGGACCTCGGTCAGCAGTACACGCCTTTCTGAGCGCCCTTACACCTTGTCGGCGAGCCTCTGCGCGTCCGCCAGGAAACGCCGCGACTCGTCCGACGGGGTCCCCGCCCGAATCCCTTCCGCCACGTGCAGCAGGTAGGCCTTGATCAGGTCAACCTCAAGCGGCGTCAGCTTGTCCTCGAAGCTCGGCATGCCTTCGGGCAGCAGCAGGCCATCGAGCAC
>JAPPHP010000321.1:0-6306 GCA_028821035.1 Gammaproteobacteria bacterium
ATGCCGGGGACGTCTTCGTCGGTACGACCGTACTGCTGGAGACCGAGTGGGTGCAGCGCAGTGCCTACGGCTTCGCCCGTGAGGATGTCGTCCGCGCGCTGCGTGGCCTGGCAGGATTACCCGGGGTGTCGGTGGAGAGCCCCACCCAGCTTGCCGAGGCTCTCCAGCGGACGCAGGCGGGAATGGACTTTGCCGACGCGCTGCATCTCGGCGCAGCCTCTGGATGCGAGGCCATGCTGACCTTCGACAGCCGCTTCATCGAAGCCGCCGGCAGCGCGGCCATCCCTGTGATCGAGCCCTGACCCCGTTTACCCGGTCAGCGCATCGATCACTTCTCCAACCACGTCATCCGCCAGCGCCCGCATCTCGTCGTCCGTGCGGTCCTGGATGGGGTGACGCACGAAGCAGCACCGCGCGTCGTCCATGCCGAGCGCTTCTGCCTGTGCCCCCGCCGCCTCGCGAAACTCGCTCGAGGCGATCGAAACCGCGGGAACGCCCTGAATCTCGAACCATACCGTGTCATGCAAACTGCACGTGGTACAGGAGCCTCAGTCGGCCAGGGCTTCGACGACGAAGTCGTTCCGTTCCCGGATGTCCTGGCGCAGTTCCGTCGGCGCCGGCTTCGTGAACGTCGGCTTCGCGTAGCGGTTGATCTCGATGCCGGGCAGTTCCTCGCGGAGCCGCGCCTCGAGCCGGTCGAGCAGCACGTTGCCGCGCGGCTTCGAGATGTCGAGCAGGGCCACCGAGCCCGTGACCGCCTCCGGCCGCGGGCTGACCGAACGGGCGATGGGCACCCGTTCGTCGGTGGGGTCGAGAATGGTCGTCATGCGCCTTCCTCCTCTCTGTGATCCCACGCCTCGTTCGGCGCGGGGTTGATGAATCGTGGGCCGGTGCCCGGCGTCAGTCCTCGATCTTGCGCGACACGGGCATCGAACCCATGGGGCCGCTCGCCCAGCCGTGGAAGAGCCCCGAGAACTTCCCGGCCTCGGAGCCGGCCACCACGATATGGATGTTGTCCTGCGACGCGAACTTGGGCGCCATCCGGTCGAGCTGTTCGTCGGACATCGCCTGGGCGCGCTGCGGATCGAGGCCCGTCCCCGACACCTCGTCCGCCACGAGGTCCCGGAGCCGTTTCGCCGTCACTTCCTGGATACGCGTGCGGACGTCGTCCTTCGAATAGCCATCGACCTTCAGCGTGTCGACGTGCTCCGGGCAGACCACCAGGATGCAGTCCCCCATGTGGTGCGCCCGCGGATGGTGCGCGCCCTCCATGACGAGCCCGAAGGAACCCGCGAGCTGGCTGGCGTTGCGGGAGTTCTGGTCGACGATCAGGCTCGGGCCGCTCGTCATGGCGTACACGGTGACGACGGAATCCTCCGGCGCGAAACCCCGCTCCACGTGGAGCGGCGGCCATTCGCTGCGTTCCTCCCACTCCGGGAAGCACATCGTGTACTTCATGGGATTGCCGAGGGTGGAGCGTTCCGTGCCGCCCGGGCGGGCGCCGCCGACGTTGCGCACCGTGAGGCGCAGGGCGCGCCCGATCGCGGAGTTGGCCCGGTCGCCCTGGCCGAGAACCCCGAGCCGCATGTTCATGCCCAGCCGGTGCCGGATCGGCCCGTTGACGATCATGACGGGTGAGGCGCCCATCGTCGTCGCCATCACGCCGTGGATGTTGAACTCGTCGGTGCACACGGCCTCGAGGGCGGCGATCACGACGGGCAGGTGCTCGGGTCGGCAGCCCGCGAGCACGGCGTTGACCGCCACCTTCTCGACCGTCGCCGGCGCCAGATTGGGCGGGATCGTCGCCACGACCTCCTGCGGATCGCGCCGCGTCCCTCCGAGCATGCGCAGCACGCGTTCCGGCGTCGGCGGCACGACGGGCAGGCCATCCGTGAATCCCTGGTCGAACAGGAACTCGTGCACGTCGTCCGCCGGCGCGATCTCGATGCGCCGCGCGCGCAGGGGACTGTTCTCGGCCTCCGCCCGCAGGCGTTCGCCGATGACCGGGTCCTGGGTCAGCGAACCGCAACCGGGCCGCCAGTCGGGCAGGGCGTCCCAGTCCACGGCGAGGTTCGGCGCGTGGCGCTCGAAGAAGGCGCGCCATTCGCCCTTGTCGAAACCCACCAGGCGGTCCGCCTCGGAGCCGTCCGCGTCGGCCGCGATCACGAGCGGTACGGTGTCGACGTCGTAGGCGAACGAGACCTTGAGCGCCGAGTCGTCTAGCACGGGCGCCGTCAGGTCATGACGGTCGATGAGCGTCGCGTTACCGTCGGAGGTCTGCCCCGGGACGAGTACGTCGAGGGTGGTATCCCGGTGCAGCGCCTCGATCAGCGGCATCACCAGGTTGCAGGTTGGACAGTCCTCCTTCGCGAAGCAGAGAACGGACTTCGCCGCCGGCGGGAAGGCGCGGTCGACGCCGTGCTGGTCGCGCAGGGAGAACGGCGGCAGCAGTTCCGGCATCAGTGTATCTCCGCCGCGTCGCCCCAGGCCTGGCGCAGGCGCGCCATGTCGAAGCCGGGCTCCTGCGACGCCTGGATGATCACCGCCTCGCGGCGCGCGATCGCCGCGGCCGCACCGGGTACGTCCTCGGCGACGTCGTGGGGAATCACCACGGCGCCGTGCTGGTCCGCGTGGACCAGGTCGCCGTCCTTGACCCGCATGCCGGCCACGGTGACGGGCGTGCCGAAGCCGACCGGATGGACGAAGGCGTGCGACGGGCCGACGCGGTCGGCGAGCATCTGGAAGCCTTCCGCCACGTCCGGCAGGTCCCGCACGCTGCCGTCGGTGATGAGCCCGATGCAGCCGAGGCCGCTGTGGATGTTGCTGTTCACCTCGCCCCAGAACGACCCGTAGCCGCGGGACTCGCCGTCGAGGTCCTGGATGACCATGACGCTCGGCTTCGGCCCGTCGTCGACGTAGGAGTAGTAGCCGTCCCGCATGGCCCGCGCCTCGGCCCCGGCGAGGTCGGACGGGTGCATTGCCCTGATGGTGGCCGTCCGGGCGTACCCGACCGTCGACCCGAGTTCGGGACGCGTGCAGACCAGGGGGTCGACCGTGTACCCGTACCCGCGGCGCTTCGGCGCGACGACTTCGAGGGCGTTGCACACGGTGGGTGTGTCCAAACCCCGCAGGGCTTCGAGCAGGGTCTCGTCGGGGACGGTCATGGGCGCATCCGGTCCGGAGATGGAGGGCCGTTATGGTAGTCTGCCGCGCATCCCGATGGAACGACGCACACCGGTGCATTCCTCCCTGAACTTCGGTCTGGGCGAGACGCTCGACCTGCTCCGCGACACCGTGCACGACTTCGCCCGCGACGAGATCGCACCGCGCGCGCAGGCGATCGACACGGACAACGCGTTCCCACGCGACCTGTGGCCGCGTCTCGGCGAACTGGGGCTCCTCGGCATCACCGCCGGCACGGAATGGGGTGGCGCGGGGATGGGCTATCTCGCCCACTGCATCGCCATGGAGGAGATCTCGCGCGCGTCCGCCTCGGTGGGGCTCTCCTACGGCGCGCACTCGAACCTCTGCGTCAACCAGATCGAGCGCCACGGCACGCCGGAGCAGAAGGCGCGGTACCTGCCGTCGCTCGTTAGCGGCGAGCACGTCGGGGCCCTGGCAATGAGCGAGGCCGGCGCGGGTTCGGACGTGGTGTCCATGCGGCTCGCCGCGCGCCGCGAGGGCGACGTCTACGTGTTGAACGGCGCGAAGATGTGGATCACCAACGGTCCCGACGCCGATACGTTTGTCATCTACGCGAAGACCCGTCCCGACGCGGGCCCGCACGGCATCACCGCGTTCATCGTCGAGCGCGACACGCCGGGGTTTTCCCGGTCTCCGAAACTCGACAAGCTCGGCATGCGCGGCTCGGGCACGTGCGAACTGGTCTTCGAGGAGGCGGAGGTCCCGGCCACCAACGTACTCGGCGCGGAGGACCGGGGCGTGGGGGTGCTGATGAGCGGCCTCGACTACGAGCGGATCGTGCTGGCAGGGGGGCCGGTGGGCATCATGCAGGCGTGCCTCGACAACGTGGTCCCGTACGCCCGCGACCGGGTCCAGTTCGGCGAGCCCATCGGGACGTTCCAGCTCGTGCAGGGCAAGCTCGCCGACATGTACACCCGCGCGAACGCCTGCCGCGCGTATCTCTACGCGGTGGCGGCGGCCTGCGACCGCGGCGAGACCACCCGCAAGGACGCGGCCGGGGCGATACTGCATTGTTCGGAGACGGCGACCGCGCTGGCGCTCGACGCCATCCAGATCCTGGGCGGCAACGGCTACATACGCGAGTACCCGACGGAACGGCTGCTGCGCGACGCCAAGCTCTACGAGATCGGCGCGGGCACGTCGGAGATCCGCCGCTGGCTGATCGGCCGGGAGATCTTCGAGGAATCGAACTGAGCGTGAGCACGAGGACGGGCTTTCGATGACGACATACCGGGCGCCGACCCGCGACATCTGGTTCGTGCTGGAGGATCTTGCCCGCTGGGACGAGATTCACGCCCTGCCGGGATGGGAGGACGCGAGCCCCGAGTTCGCGCGGGCCGTGCTCAAGGAGGCCGCGACCCTCGCCGAAGAGGTGATCGCCCCGACGAACCCGGCCGGCGACGCCGAGGGCGCACGACTCGAAGAAGACGGCGTGCACGTGCCCGAGGCGTTCCGCACCGCCTACGAGACTTTCCGGGACGGCGGCTGGACGGCCCTCGACGCGGACCCGGAGTACGGCGGACAGGGCCTCCCGGCGCTTCTCTCGATCGCCGTCTCCGAGCTCTGGCAGTCGGCCAATCTCGCCTGGTCCAACTGCGCGCTGCTCGCCGGGGGCGCCATCCACGCCATCGAGGCGCACGCGAGCCCCGCGCTCAAGGCGGCGTGGCTGCCCAACATGATCGCGGGCACCTGGACGGGGACGATGAACCTCACGGAGCCGCAGGCCGGGTCGGACCTGGCGCTCATCCGCTCTACCGCCGTGCCCGACGGCGACGCGTACCGGGTGACGGGCCAGAAGATCTTCATCACCTACGGCGACCACGACATGGCCGAGAACATCGTGCACCTCGTGCTCGCGCGGCTGCCGGACGCGCCGCCCGGCGTCCGCGGCATCTCGCTCTTCCTGGTGCCCAAGATCCTCGTCGGCGAGGATGGTTCCCTCGGCGCCCCCAACGGCGTCCGCGCGCTGTCCCTCGAGGACAAGCTCGGCATCCACGGCAGCCCGACCTGCGTGATGCAGTACGACGACGCCACGGGCTACCTCGTGGGGGAGCCGAACCAGGGCCTCGCGTGCATGTTCACCATGATGAACCACGCCCGCATCAGCGTGGGTATGCAGGGACTCGCCGTGGCCGAGCGCGCGTACCAGCACGCGGTGGAGTTCGCCCGCGAGCGCGTACAGGGCGGTCTCCCCGGGAGCGACGGCCCGGTGACCATCGTCCACCACGCGGACGTACGGCGCATGCTCATGGAGATGAAGGCCCAGATCGAGGCCATGCGGGCGGTCGCCTACGTCGGCGCGTCGCACCTCGACCGCGCGACGGGTTCCGACGGCGAGGCGGCCAGGTGGCACCAGGCGCGCGCGGACCTCATGACGCCGATCATCAAGGCCTGGAGCACCGAGACCGGCCAGCACATCGCGTCGTTGGCGCTGCAGGTGTTCGGCGGCATGGGCTTCGTGGAGGAGACCGGCGCCGCCCAGCACTACCGCGACGTGCGCATCACGACGATCTACGAGGGCACCACGGGCATCCAGGCCGCGGACCTGGCGGGCCGCAAGGTACTGCGCGACGGCGGGGCGGCGCTCAGGGCGCTGATCGAAGAGATGCGGGAGACCGAAGCGGAGGTCGGCGAACGCCTGCCGGACCAGCTACCGGCCTTCCGGTCCGGCGTGGACGACCTGCAGACCGGCCTCGACTGGCTCCTCGAACACGCCGGCAACGATTTCACCGTCCCGGGCGCCGTCGCCTTCCACCTCCTCATGCTTTGCGGCACCGTCTGCGGCGCCCACCAGTCGCTGCGCGGCGCGCTGGCGGCCCAGGCGCGGCTCGCGCAGGGAGAGACGGAGCGCTCCTTCCTCGAGGCGAAGCTCGTCACGACCCGCTTCTACAACGAGTCCATCCTGCCGCGCGCCGGCGCGTCGCTGGCGGCGATGCGGGCGGGAGCGGAAGCCGTGATGGAACTCACGGAAGAGCAGTTCGAACCGACGCCGTTGGCGTAGGCTGAATTGACAAGCGGTACCCCGCCCGTAACATACGCCCTCCGCTGGCGCGGGGTGTTTAGCTCAGTTGGGAGAGCGACGGCCTTACAAGCCGTAGGTCG
>JAPPHP010000321.1:6316-10384 GCA_028821035.1 Gammaproteobacteria bacterium
ATACTGGCCTGTCACGCCAGGGGTCGCGGGTTCGAGTCCCGTCCGCTCCGCCACTCATACGTCATAACGCATTGAAAAACAATAAATAAACGCGCATTCAAATGCTCGGTGCCGCTCCGGGCATGACGTTGGCGCTTTGACCCCGTCAGATCGTCGGGCCCATCGGCGAACATTCTTGACATCCGGCCGAACACCAAAACAATATTCGATTCGTGAATATTGACGATCTGGATTTTCGCCACCTTCGTCTGCTGGATGCCCTGCTGCGCAAGCGTAGCGTGAGTGAGGCTGCGCGTTACCTGGACATTCCGCAGCCAACGGCCAGCCACGGCCTTGCCCGCTTGCGCGAAGCGCTGGACGACCGGCTGTTTGTTCGCGTGCGCGGCGGGATGGAACCCACCCCCAAGGCCCGTGCCATCGCGGAGGAAGTCGATCAGCTACTCAGGCTGCGGCAGCGCCTGGTCGAAGCCGGTCTCGAATTCAATCCAGCCACGTTGAAACGCGAGTTCGTTATCGCAGGGTCGGATGTGGGTCAGTTCATCGCGACGTCCACGCTCTACAGCCGGCACCGGCAGGATGCCCCGACAGTGCGGTTTCGCGGCATCACGCTGAATGCCGATGAGATGTTCGACAGCCTGGAGAGTGGGGATATCGATCTGGTCATCGGGCCGTTTCCGCAGTTGGTGGCGGGTATCCATATGCAAGGCCTGTACGAAGAGCGGTACCGGTGTTTCGCGGCGCCGGATCATCCGTACATGGTGTCGGGAGAGTATGCCGACTTTGTCGGAGCGGATCATGTCCTGGCCTCGGCCCGAGGGCTGGCCCACGCCCATCTGGAAGTCGAGCAGAGGCTGCTCGGCATCATTGACCCAGCCCAGGTGCACGTCATCACGGGCAGTTTCCTGGTAGCGCTGCTCACTGCCCGACAAACCGGGTTGATCGTGACGCTGCCCGGCCGGATTCTGGAGCCACTGGCTCGAGAACTGGGGCTTGCCAGCGCCGAACCGCCGACACCGCTCAAGGGCTTCGAGGTCAATCAGTATTGGCATGCGCGGAATCACCAGGATCCGGCGCACAAATGGTTGCGACGATCACTCTACGAGGCGCTGAGCAGCGCGGTCTCGCCGAGCTAGCCGTTCAATGCGCGCGTCATGCCGCAATGACGCCGCGCCAGCACACCCGCCTCGCCGACCAGTCCTCTATTGGGTTTCTGCATACCTTCTATTCAATTCCGTTGCTTGTCTGGTCCAGCGGCCGTGGACAGACTCCGGCGAGTCTAGGAAACGCGGGACCGACAAGACCACCATGAGCGTCCAACCGCCGGAAAGCCCGTCTGTCGCACTCACAGGCCACCACCACATCACCATCGGCGTTGGCAATCCCCAGGAGGACTTTGACTTCCACACCAAGGTGCTGGGGTTGAAGTGCGTGAAAAGAACGCTGTTCTACGACGGCTCGTTGCCGATCTACCACATCTACTACGGGAACGATCACGGGGATGAGAGCACGTTGTTGACTACGTTTCCGCTAGAGCACGTGGGTGTCAATGCGGTGGAAGGGGTCGGTCAGTGCAGCAATGTCAGCCTGTCGATACCGGTATCTGCCGTGGACTTCTGGCGCAATCGCCTGTCCGAGCACGGCTTCGATGTGGCCGAGAGGGAGTACTTCGGGGAACGGCATCTCGAGTTTCGCAGTCCCCACAACATCCGTCTCTCCCTGGTGGGCATCGACGACGACGATCGCCTGCCTCATTCGGAAGGACCCGTGCCGGCTGAATTGATGATTCGCGGTACGCACACAGCCGGTGTCTGTGCACGGGACATGGACTTCATGGCGGAGTTCATGCAGGTCGCCTGGGGCTCACGGGAGGTTGGACGAGACGGCAACGTAGTGCGTTACGAGATGGGAGAGGGCGGTACGGGCACGTACACGGACTTTTTCGTCGAGCCCAACGGGCGCTCGGGCAGTTGGTATGTGGGAAACGGCGCGATACACCATCATGCCTACAACGTGCCGACCCGGGCGGCGCAGGACCGGATCAAGTTCTTCATAGAGGGGTTGGGCTACACGGACTGTTCCGAGCCCAAGGACCGGGGCTATTTCGACTCGATCTATGTGCGCACACCTTCAGGTGCGCTGTTCGAAGCCTGCTGTTCTCACGAGCCATCGTTTCTCTGCAACGAGCCGTACGAGACCCTGGGAACGAAACTCATGATGTCACCGCAGGTGGAACAGAACATGGAGGAAACGCTGGCCATCATCGGCCGAATCGACGGATAGGCGCCTCCCGTCCCATGTTTGAATTCACCTACCGGGCCCTGCCGTGGAACATCGTGTTCGGGGTCGATGCGTTAGGACAGCTGCCGGCGGAACTCGACGGGCTGGACCTTGGCCGGGCACTCGTGCTGACTACCCCGAATCAAGCCGACGTTGGCCGAAGGACAAGGGACCTGTTGGGGACGCGCTCGGTCGGTCTTTTCGACCGGGCCATGATGCACGTTCCCGCGGAAACCGTGGATGGGGCCATGCGGGTCGCGGGCGAGAGCGGTGCGGACTGCACTGTTTCCGTGGGCGGCGGGTCCACTACGGGCCTCGGGAAGATGCTCGCGCTGAATCTCGACCTGCCCAACGTTGCGATTCCCACCACCTACGCCGGATCGGAGATGACCAACATCTGGGGCACAACTGTCGATGGCAGAAAGCGAACGGGTCGCGATGATCGGGTTGTGCCGACCCTGACCCTGTATGACCCGGTGCTCACGCTGGGACTCCCCGCGAAGGTTGCGGGTCCGAGCGGGCTCAACGCCATGGCTCAGGCGGTCGCGAATCTCACCTCCGGCGCCCTGAACCCGATGGTCGCGGACATGGCGCTGGCCGCCGTACGTGCCCTGACCGAGAGTCTGCCCAACGTCGTGAAGGACGGGGACGATCTGTCCGCACGCACCCAGGCTCTTTACGGCGCCTGCCTTGCCGGTGGCGCCATCGGTACAGGGACGACGAGCCTGCACCACCGGTTGTGTCATACGTTCGGTGGTGCTTTCCGGACGCCTCATGCAGAAACCCATACGGTGCTGCTGCCTCACTGTGTTGCGTACAACGCCGCCAGCACCACGGAGGGAACGTGCAGGCTCGCGCAGGCGATGCAGGTGGACGACCCGGCGGTGGGCCTGTACGAGCTGGCGAAACAGGTGAACGCGCCCAGGGCCCTGAAGGATATCGGTGTCCTGGAGGCTGACCTGGACCGAGCGGCGGCTATCGCGACGGAAACGCCGGTTGACAACCCGGAACCGGTGAGTCGGGAACGCGTACGCAAGCTCCTGCACAACGCCTTTCATGGGCTCGCGCCCGCGCTCATCCGATGACGGCCGTCCGGGCGGGCCTGCATTGAAAACCGTTCCGTTGGTTACGCCGCAGGTAGCCATGGACAGCATCCGGTCCGGCGACGTGTTGATCGTCGGAGGCTTTGGCATGACCGGCAATCCGGTGCACCTCCTGCACGCGCTCGCCGAGACCAATGTGAGGGACTTGACCTATGTGGGCAATAACGTCGGGGAGCCGGGGTTGGGCGGTGGCCGGCTGTTGCGCAACGGACAGTTGAGGAAAGCCATCGGTTCCTACTTCACCAGCAACCCGGAAGCGGTCGAGGCAGCGCAAGGGGGGCGTCTTGAGGTCGAGCTGCTGCCGCAGGGAACCCTGAGCGAAGCGATTCGGGCCGGTGGTGCGGGCTTGGGGGGATTCTTCACGCCGGCGTCCGCGGGTACATCGTTGGCGGACGGACGGGAGACCAGGCGAATCAACGGAAAGGAGATGGTGTTTGTAGAACCTATTCGAGGCGACGTCGCCCTCATTCGGGCCTGGCGTGCGGACACCGCCGGGAATCTGCAGTACCGGATGACCGAGAACAATTTCAACCAGGCGGCGGCCACAGCGGCAAACTACGTCGTTGCGGAGGTGGAAGAAGTCGTACCCCTGGGCTCGCTGGACGCTGACCGGATCCATACACCCTGCTGTTTCGTGGACGCCCTGGTCGAGGCGCACGTGACCGAAAAAGAGCTGGGATCATCGGCT
>JAPPHP010000434.1 GCA_028821035.1 Gammaproteobacteria bacterium
AGCACGGCGCCACCAATGTCTGGTCGGCGCTCGACCGGGCGGCGCAGAGGGAGTTCCCGAGGGACGATGTTTCCATCGCGGAGATCTGGGCCTATGCCGACCGGTTTTCCTACCTCCCCGGCGATGACGTGCGCCTGTTCGTCCACACCACCGCGCCCCGGTATGCGATTACGGTATACCGGGAAGGGGCTCGCCAAACGGTCGTCTACAGCGAGAAGAACCTGGCGGGCGTGCGGCAGACGACGCCGGAGGACGCCTTCGCGAAGGGTTGCGACTGGCGGGACGCGGCGACGATCCCAACCGGGAAGGACTGGCCGTCCGGTGTCTACGTAGTCATCCTGCAAACCCTGGGCATGTCCGGGGATCCGATCGAGAGGGAAGCGTTTTTCGTGCTTCGCTCGGCTCGTCCGGGCCGCGACACCCCGATCGTCATCGTCCTGTCCACCGCCACCTATACCGCCTACAACGACTGGGGCGGCGCCAACCACTACCGGCGTATTGAAGAGGGCCGGCCCACGGACAATCCCGCGCCGGAGTTGTCGCTGCAACGACCCATGGCGCGGGGTTTCATTCGCCTGCCGAAGGGTGCGCCGCGCTATACGGACACGCCCAGGCTGCCGCCCGGCGGCATGCCCCGCTACCCCTGGCTGGAATGGGCCTTCGCCTACGACTACAGCCGTCACTACTGCGACACCGGCTGGGCGACCTACGACGGTCCGTTCGTACGTTGGGCCGAGGCGGAGGGATATCGGCTCGACTTCCTCACCCAGTACGACCTGCACGCCGACCCCGGCTGCCTGGAGCCCTACGGCGTCGCCGTCATGGTCGGTCACGACGAGTACTGGTCATGGCAGATGCGCGATGCGGTCGATGCGTTCGTCGACGGGGGCGGCAACATCGCCCGGTTCGCGGGCAACTTCTTCTGGCAGATCCGACTCGAGGACGGCGGCAGGACCCAGGTCTGTTACAAGGTGGCATCGGCCGATCCGGTATCCGAATCACCGGACAAGCACCTCACCACCACCTCGTGGGACACGCGCATCGTCGGACGGCTCTGTACCGAGACCCTCGGATTGACCGGGTTCGGCGGCGTGTACAGCCGGTTCGGCAATGCCGCGCCCAGGGCGTCCGGCGGGCTGACGGTGTATCGCCCGGACCATTGGGTGTTCGAGAACACCGACCTCTACTACGGAGACCAGTTCGGGGCCGCGCCTTCGCACATCGTGAGCTTCGAGGTGGACGGCGTGGACTACACGTTTCGCGGCGGACTGCCGTATCCGACCGGCAAGGACGGCGCGCCGGAGTCGCTGTCGATTCTCGCCATGGCCCCGACCGGCGGCATGTTCGAAAGCAATCGGCATGGGCATATCGTCAACGCGCCCCAGGACGAGGTCACGCCGGTCTTCGAGAGCGCGCCCTGGGCATACGAGATCACGGCGGACGACCTCGCCCACGGGGCGGCGATGATGGCGGTGTTCCACCGCGGCAAGGGAACGGTGTTCAACGTCGGCTGCAGCGAGTGGGTCTCGGGCCTGATTGAGCGCGACTACTTCGTTGAACAGATCACCCGCAACGTCCTGAATCGGCTCAAGGGATGAAATCGGACCGCCATGAGCGCGAGCGGGAGTGGCAGGCGTTTCGCCGCCAGGCCGATGCCGCCTGGTCGGAGGAGCTTGCCGAGGAGGAGCGCATTCGCAGGGACGTGCTGCCGACCAAGGCGATCCCCTTCCCCTCCCCCGTGCGCTATCCCGAAATCGTCATCGAAGCAGACGTGCCGATACCCATGCGCGACGGTGTCGTCCTGCGAGGCGATGTCTACCGGCCCGACGCCGACGGCAAGTTCCCGGTGGCCATCAATCGCGGTCCTTACGACAAGAGGTCGTCGCTGGACGACTTGCCCGCCGTTGCCCGCAATCTCGCGCAGCGCGGGTACGTGTGCATCGTCCAGGACGTGCGCGGCCGGTATGCGTCCGGGGGCAGCTACGAACCGCTCGCCGGGGAGATCGAGGACGGCGTCGACACCGTCGAGTGGGCCGCCGCCCAACCCTGGTCGACGGGCAGGGTGGGGATGTTCGGCGTTTCATACGCGGGATTCGTGCAGTTCTGCGCAGCGATCGGTCGGGCCCCGCACCTGAGTTGCATCTACCCGGCCATGATCGGATACGGATTTCGTACCCGACAGGCCGGCATCCCCTGGCTGACCTCCCTCGGCGCCTGGCTGGTCTGGGCCGGGCAGGGCCGCGAGTCCGGCAACGGCAACCGGATCGACACCTGGCACCTGCCGCTGCACGAAATCGACGACAAGTCGGGCTACCCGAATCCCGCGTTCGACGCGCTCGTCAACATGGATCTTGACGTTCGGCTGCCGGGCGAACTGCCGGAGGAGACCGTGCGCGAGCACCTGCGCAACATAGAAGTGCCGGCCTGCTGCGTCGCCGGCTGGTACGACGAGTTGCTCGAGGACACGCTCGATTGCTGGGTCACGTTACGGGAGACGCGTCCCGATGCAAGGCTCATCGTCGGACCCTGGCACCACAACCTGTGCGATCTCGAAGAACCCCGCATGGGCAGGGTTGCCACCGAAGACATCGAGCTCAAGCGCTACTACGAGGAGATGGAACGCTTCTTCGCACGGCACTTGAAGGGTGAGGAAATCGCGCCCTCGGAAACCGAGGCGCCGGTCAGGCTGTACGTCATGGGCAGGAACACCTGGCGCGACGAGTACGAGTGGCCCCTTGCGAGAAGCCGGTACCGCACGCTGTACCTGCACAGCAGCGGCCGCGCGGGCGCCAGCCTCGAGGACGGGAAACTGCACTGGCAGGCTCCCACTTCGGAGCAGCCTCCGGACGAGTACGACTACGACCCGCAGGACCCGGTGCGCTGGACGCACGACGTCGACATCTGGTCCTACCTGCTCGAGATGGGCGACCGCCGCGAGGTCGAGTTGCGGCCGGACGTGCTGGTGTACACCTCGCCCGCACTCGAGGAGGACACCGAGATCACGGGCCGCGTCAAGGCGGTGCTGTTCGCTTCGTCCGACGCCGAAGACACGGATTTCGTCGTGAACCTGGTGGACGTGCATCCCGATGGACACACGCAGTACCTGACCCACGGCATCGTGCGCGCGAGATACCGGCACGGACTCGCAAACCCGAAACTGCTGCGACCCGGAGAGGTCTGCGCGTACGAGATCGGGTTATGGCCGACCAGCAACGTGTTCCTCGCGGGACACCGCATTCGGGTCGAGATCACGAGCAGCGATTTCGACCGGTACGCGCGCAATCAGAACGTTGCGGCGCCACCGGGCCGTAGCGCCGAAACGCGGGTGGCCCACCAGTCGGTCTTCCACTCGCACCTGCTCGTGCCGGTCATCCCCGTGCAGTAAAGAACGGACCCTGAAGAACCCGATGAAGAGCAACCAGGGTCTCGCGGTGCAGGTGCTGGCGGTCTGGGTCGCGATGCTCGGCGTCAGTTTCTACGACTTTCAGCCGTTCCTGGTGGGCGGCTTCGTCACCTTCCTGGCCTTGAGCGAAGCGCAGGCGGGACTGATCGCGACCATCAACATGCTCGGCGCCTGCGCCGGCCTGCTGCTGGTCTCGACCCGGGCCTACCATTGGCCAACGAGCCGACTAATCCTCGGCGCGCTGCTGCTCATCGTCGTTGCCAACGTCGCGTCCGGATTTGCCCTGACGTTCGAAACCCTGGGCGCCTGCCGGTTCGTCGGAGGTCTCGGGGAAGGGCTCGTGCTCGCGGTGCCCGTGAAGCTGGCGGCGCGCTTCGGCAATCCCGACCGGCTGTTCGCCTGGATCATGTTCGGCCAGTCGCTCTACGGCGTGGCCGGTCTCGCCGCGGCGCCCTACCTCATGGACGCATTCGGGCTGCGCGGCCTGTTCTTCGGTTTCGCCACCCTGGCATTGCTGACCATACCGTTCTTCCGGGCGCTTCCGGACGACGGTGCGCCACGCAAGCAGTCAGGCCGGACCGTCATCAACACCCGCATGGTGCTGGTGTTCGCATCGCTGATGATCCTGTACATGGCGACAAACTGCGTCTGGGCCTACTACGAACGGATCGGCGTCGCCATGGACATCAGCGCGTCCGACATCGGGCTGGCGCTTGCGGCGGGTCTTTTCGCATCGATGGTCGGGGCGCTGATCGCAGCGGCCCTGGGCGGCCGCCTGCCGCGTTCGCTGATGATGTATGTCGGCGTCGGCGCGAGCGCGCTGTCGGTCTGGATACTCTACCTGGCGCAGGACCTCGCGCCTTACGTGGCGTCGGTCATGCTGCTGTTCGGCGCCACGGGATTCGTCGTGCCGTTTTACATGGGAGAACTGGCCGGGGTCGCCCGTACGGGACGTCTGCCCATCGCGGGTTACATCGTCATATTGCTCGGCAACATGTTGGGTCCCGCCGTGGGCGCCGCCCTGATCGGCGACGGCTCCTATTCGAGCATGATCCTCGGCGCCCTGGCACTCGCGCTGATCGCCTTGGTACTAATCGTTGCCGCCCTGCGTTGGGCGCCCAACCCGGTCACGGCAGCGAAGCCCGGAGTTGAACCACCAGTCGGGAGGAATGCAGATGCAGGATTTGATGCTGATCGACGGAGCCCTGGTCGCCGGCGAGGGTGAAGCCGAAGCGATCGTCGCGCCCGCCACCGGCGAGCGCTGCCACAGCCTGCCGGAGGCGAGCCCGCAACAGGTCGATGCCGCGGTCGAAGCCGCGGAGCGGGCCTTCCCCGCCTGGGCGGCGACCCCACCCGGCGAGCGCGCCGCCGCATTGCTGGCGATCGCCGATGCCATCGACGCGGATGCGGCCGCCTTTGCCGACCTCGAGGCAACCGACTGCGGCAAACCGCGTCATCTCGTGGTTGCCGACGAGATCCCGGCGGTTTCGGACTGCTTCCGTTTCTTTGCCGGCGCCGCGCGTTGCCTGACGGCGCCCCTTGCCGGCGAGTACCTTGCGGACCACACGTCGTTCGTGCGCCGCGACCCGGTCGGCGTCGTGGCATCGATCGCGCCATGGAACTATCCGCTGATGATGGCCGCCTGGAAGATCGCGCCGGTCATCGCGGCCGGCAACACCATGGTGATCAAGCCGTCGGAACTGACACCGATGACCACGCTGTTGCTCGCCGACAAACTGCGCGCGATCCTGCCGGCGGGCGTGATCAACGTCGTGGCGGGGCGCGGACCCACGGTCGGTGCGGCACTGGCGTCGCACCCCAAGGTAAGGATGGTGTCGGTGACCGGCAGCGTGGAAACCGGGCGCTCCGTCATGGCCGCGGCAACGGCCACCCTGAAACGCACGCACCTGGAGCTGGGCGGCAAGGCGCCGGTCATCGTCTACCGGGATGCGGATATCGCCAGCGTCGTGGAGGGCATCCGCGCGTTCGGCTACTACAACGCCGGCCAGGATTGCACCGCCGCCTGTCGCCTCTACGCGGACGGGCGGATCTACGACAACCTCGTCGCGGACCTGACGAGCGCCGTGTCGACCATCGCCTACGCCGATGCCGACGACGCGAAGAACGAGATCGGCCCGCTCATCTCCGCCCGGCAGCGGGACCGCGTCCACGGTTTCGTGCAGCGCGCCGCAGAGGACGGCAGCGGCGAAGTAACGGTAGGCGGCGAGTTCGGGTCAGGCGCGGGCTTCTTCTTCCAGCCGACGGTCGTCGCGGGCGCGGCGCATGAGGACGAAATCGTGCGCCGGGAGGTGTTCGGCCCGGTCGTGTCCGTGACGCCGTTCGCCGACGAAGAGACGGCGATCGCCTGGGCGAACGATTCCGAGTACGGGCTGGCTTCCTCGGTATGGACCAATGACATATCGAAGGCGATGCGCACCGCGGCGAGGCTCCAGTACGGTTGTACCTGGATCAATGCCCACTTCGCCTTGACCAACGAGATGCCGCACGGCGGCATGAAGGCCTCGGGGCACGGCAAGGACATGTCGGTGTACGCGCTGGAAGACTACACCGTGCCCCGCCACATCATGGTCAAGTTCTGACGAGGCAGAGACGATGGAAAACTGGCCTCCGGTCGAACTCGAAGACGCGATCACGGCGAGCCCGCAGGCGCTGGTCGAGGAGTGTTACCGCCTCATTTCCTTTCCCGCAGGGTCGCTTCCCGGCTGGGACCGTTTCAAGTCGCTGTTCGTGGAAAACGCCGTTCTGGCGCTTCGGGTCTTCCCCGAAGACGACTCGATGTCGGTGATGAACCTCGATGAGTACGCCCGCCGACAGATACGCGACGGCATGCAGGAGGAGGGCTATACCGAAACGGTGCTCAGGCAGGAGTGGTTCGGATTCGGCGACGTATGCGAAACCCGGGTGATATTCGAAATGCAGTTCGGCGACCGGGAACCGGTCACGGCTTTCGATATCTTTCAGCTTGTGCGGCTCGACGGCCGTTGGTGGATCGCATCCATCACCGGAGAGGTGCCGAGGGCCGGCGTGGAGGTGCCGGGCGATCTCCTGGCCGGCCCGGATTGACTGCGGGCTGAACGGATCTGACCGGAGACGTCAGGCGAGTTTGGCTGGCTTCCTTCTGGACCGATATGCGCGCCATAGCCCGATGACGCTGATTGATTTCGCGTCTTGGCGACGCAGAGGTCGGCACGACAAGTGGCTTGGCCAGTTCCACCACCATACGTCAATTTGACAAGCGGCACTTGACAGACTAGCTTCCGGCGATGATCGTGTCGTTCCGGCATCGCGGTCTGAAGGCGCTCTACGAAGGCGGGACGTCGCGGCACGTAGCGCCCGGGCACGTTCGCAAGCTGCTGGACATACTCGCCGTTCTGGATAGTAGCCGCGGACCGCGCGACATCGACCTGCCCGGACTCGGTGTGCACCCGCTGAAGGGCGAACTCAAGGGCCACTACGCCGTCACCGTCTCCGGGAACTGGCGCGTGACTTTCCGGTTCAAGGACGGCGACGCGGTCGATGTGGACTATCTGGACTACCACTGAGGAGGCAACCACCGTGGCCATGCACAATCCCCCGCATCCCGGCGGAATCGTGAGGCGGCAGTGTCTCGAACCGCTCGGACTGACCGTGACCGCCGCCGCCGATCACCTCGGGGTGTCCCGACAGTCCCTGTCGGAACTGGTCAACGAGCATGCCGGCGTCTCCGTGGACATGGCGATCCGCCTCACCAAGGCGTTCGGCTCGACGCCTGAGACGTGGCTCGGTCTGCAGATGGCGTACGACCTCTGGCAGGCGCGGCGCCGCATCGACGACATCAAGGTCGACCGGATCGAGGCGGCATAAGCCCGGCCGAAGCCGCAGCTTCGGTTGCCAGCACAGGTGGCAGCCGCCGAAGCGCAACAGCGTGCTACGCTTCGCCGCCTGGCTCAGAGGACGAGCTTCGATGGCCCGCAAGCAAGCACCTGCGACCAAGGCAGGCAAGTTGATGGAGCAGCTTGGCAGACTCTCCGCCGCTCGGGAGTTGGACGACTTCGCCATTCGACGAGTCGAGCGCGCTGCGAAAGCGCTGATGGATGTCGACCCTGCATCCGCTCACACGGCGCTAGGAGGAGCGGCGGCTTTGCGCGACGACGCCGAAGCGGCGCGAAGTCACCATCGCATTGCACTGCGACTCGCCGACAACGAAACCACGCAGTTCAACTACGCGGTCTCGCTGTCGTTGCTTGAAGAGACGGAGGAAGCATTCGAGGTCGCGACGGCCGCTTTGGAGCGGTTTCCCGATGATCTGGCTTTGCTTGGCCAAGCGACAACAGCAGCCCTGGAGTCCGGCCACTTTCGCGCCGCGCGATCTCTTTGCGACCGCTGGAATGCCATGGTTCCGGACCGCGCCCACCAGTACTCCCGTCTTGCGCAGAGGCTCGCCGATGCAGTGGACACCGGGACGATCACCGAAGACGCCGTTCGGAGTCTGCTCAAAGTTGCCAATGGGGTCCAACGCGACGCTCATGTGCGCTCGATGGCGAACCGAATTGGCACCTTGGACACCACGGACGACTTTGGCCCGGACCAACGAGATAGCGGCCCGTCGTACCTCTATGTCCGCCAGCTTCACGCAGAACCAACACTCGCGTCGGCCTTGAACGAGCAACTCGCGGATCGCGTCGCTACCCGTCCCGACTTGCTGGAGAATCCGGGGCTCACCTTCACCGTCGGCTTCGTGGGGACATCGGCCGATGACAGTGAGCCCTGATGCACTGCTGACGGCCGCCGAGGCGATGGGACTGGGGAGTGACGAAGTTGACTGGCGCAACGCGACGAGCCGCGCGTACTACGCCGCATTCCACAGATCTCGCTTTCTGATCGAAGAACAGGGTCTCCAGGCCATCCGCAGCCACAGTGCGCATCTCGACGTCATCGAGGCGTTGACGAACAGCGCCAATTCGAACGATCTCAGGAGCATTGGACACATGCTCAACTTCTGCCGAATGCTCAGGATCGTTGCGGACTACGAGATACAGGACGCGTTTCCGAAGGGTGACGCCGAGACGGCCCTTGAGCAGGCGCGGAGAGTCTTGGCCAAAGCGGCCGCAGTACCATAGGCAGACGGGCGCTGAATGTGCCTCGTGGTCCGCCCCGCTAGCGCACCCAGTAGCCCGACGGGTCGGCGCGGTAGCCAAGCACTTCGTACGTCGCGTTGACCAGGGCGCGGCAACGGTCGGACGGCGTCGACGTTCCCATCTTGTTCATCGTGTAGCCAAGGCTCAGGCCCGCCTCCGGATCGGCCCCCGGGCTTTACCGTTTCGCGCAGCGCCGGCTCGCCGACCGTGTGGTCCAGCATCATCCTCACCGTCGCCTTCTCCTTGCCATTGGTCGCGAACTCCGGCCAAGCCTCGGCAACGGGTTGCCAGGGGGCCAGCAGACCCCGCGCGTTGTACCATGCGCCGCTTTTTCGCAGGATCTGGTTCCATGCTCGCCTCGCAGACCAGTGCGCGGTCCGGTAGGTCTGCCCGCGCGCTGGCGGAATTCCGCACTCTCGGCGCACTCGCACTGCCCATCGTCATCACGCAGCTCGCGCAGATGGGGATGGGCGTCGCGGACGCCATCATGGCCGGCCGGGTCAGTGCGACGGACCTCGCCGGCGTCACCCTGGGCGGCAACCTCTACTGGCCGTTGATGATCCTGATGTCCGGCATCGTGATGGCGGTGACGCCGTCGGTGTCGCAACTGCGGGGCGCGGGCCAGGTCGGCGCCAGCGGCGCGGTCGTGCGGCAGGCGCTCTGGATCGCCCTCTTCGGGGGGATGGCGCTGGTGGTGCTCCTCAGGAACGTGGAGCCGGCGTACCGGCTGCTCGGCGTGGACGAGCGGGCCATTCCCGTGGCTACCGAGTACATCCGCGCGGCGAGCCTCGGGCTGCCGCTCATGCTCGCCTTCGCGTCGCTGCGCTGCCTGTGCGAAGGCATGTCCTGGACACGGCCCGCGATGTTCATCGGGCTCAGCATGCTCGCTCTCAAGGTGCCGCTCAACTGGCTGTTCATCTACGGCAACCCGACGCTGGGCGTTCCGGCAATGGGTGGCGTGGGCTGTGGCTGGGCGACAGCCATCGTCATGGCGTACGCGTTCGTGGCCATGGTCCTGGTGGTTTCGTTCTCGAGGGTGCGCGCGTCCAACGTGTTCGCCTCGTTCTCCCTGCCGGACGGCCGCGAGATTGGCCGCATCCTGCGGCTGGGGCTACCAATCGGCCTCGCGCTCTTCGCCGAGACCGGTTTCTTCTCCGTGGCGACCCTGCTGATCGGGCGCCTCGGCGTGGAGACCGTGGCCGCGCACCAGGTCGCGTTCAACATCGTCGGCGTCGCCTTCATGGTCCCACTGTCCCTGGGCGTGGCGGCGACGATCCGCGTCGGCTTCCACGTCGGCGCGGACAGCCTCTCGGATGCGAGAAGGTCGGCCTGGGTGGCGGCCGCGACGACGGCGATCTGGGGCATCACGCTCTCGACCATACTGCTGGTCTGGCGCCACGACCTGGTGGCGCTCTACACGGAGGAAGCAGAGGTCATTCGGCTTGCGGCGGGGCTGCTGCTGATCGGCGCGCTGTTCCAGGTGTTCGACAGCACGCAGGCCACCGTGATGGGCGCGCTGCGCGGCTACAAGGACACTCGGGCCCCGCTGATGATCGCGCTCGTCGCGTATTGGGTGATCGGCCTGCCGGTCGGCGTCACGCTGTGTTTCGGGTTCGCGGGCGTCGAGGCCATCGGCATAGACGGCATCTGGTGGGGGCTCGTCACGGGCCTTGCGGTCGTTGCGTTCGCGTTGCTCGTGCGCCTGGCGCGGATTTCCAACGATCCCG
>JAPPHP010000318.1:0-1904 GCA_028821035.1 Gammaproteobacteria bacterium
GACGGCTCGAAGAGCGGCGCCATCTCGTGGGTGTTGGCGACCTCGATCCCGCGCAGCGCACCGCGCTCGGCGACCCGGCGCACCTCCTCGCAAGCCGCGGTGACATCGTGGCTCGGAATGCTGGCGATGCCGGCGAACCGGTCCGGGCGCGCGGCGCAGAAGTCGGCCAGCCACGCGTTGTAGATGCGCATCACCTCGTCCGCGGCCTCGTCGTCCTTGAGGCGCGTCGCGGCCCCGAGAATGCCGTAGAGTACCTCGCCCTGGACCCCGTCGAGATCCTGGTCGCGCACCCTGAGTTCCGGGTCGGTCAGCCGCGGGATGCCGGCCGCGCCGTCGCGGTACAGGCCCTGCTCCGCCATGCGGTCCGAGCGGTGGATCTCCCCCGGCACGTAGACGCGTCCCGCGGATCCCATCCCGTTCCGAAGACCGAACTGCGCGCCGTTTCGGCTGACCCAGTACCGACCCTTCTCGGTATTGGCCACGTAGGGCATGCGCTCCTTCAGCGTCGCCCGGGCTTCCTCCCGGAACAGGTTCTCGGGTAGCCAGGGCAGGTCGATGTGGCAGTCCGCGGAGATGATCTCGTATTGCATTGGTCCTTCCCTCAAGGCGCCCCTTTGGAAGCGCGCCGCCTCCTCAAGTGTCCCCGGGCTTGCGCTCCCCGTCGTCGGCGCCGTCCCGCGCCCCCCGTGCGCGCGGCGCCGGATCGAGGAACTCCATCGCCTGCCGCATGACGTCGAGCGGGTTCACGTCCGCCATCTTGCGCAGCCGTTCCCGATACTGGTCCTGGTGCTCGAGGAACGTCAGGATGCCCTGCTCGATGTAGCTCGACACGACCCCGCCGAAACGGTCGCCGTAGAAACGGATGATCTGCTCGATCGCGCGATTGGTCAGGATAGGTTCGTGGCCCTGCTCTTCCTGCTCCGCCAGGATCTGCAGCAGGACCGTGCGCGTGATGTCGCGGTCCTCGCGGCTGTCGCGCACCTCGATGCTCTCGCCCCGGACGATCTCGCGCCGCACGTCCTCGACGGTGACGTACGTGCTCCGGTCCTGGTCGTAGAGCCGCCGGTTCGGGTATTTCTTGTAGCGGCGCATCAGTCCGCCGCGTAGCGGGGTTCCGGATAGACGAGGGGCCGCAGGCCCGTCGTGCGGTCGAACCGACGCCATGCCTCCGCCGGTTGCGCGAGCCGGTCCGCGATGACGTGGATCGCGGCCGGATTCACGGCCATCCCGGAATGGCTTCCGACGATCTCCACGTTCTCGGCGAGGGGAGCGTCCCTTTCCAGGCAGGACTGCCACGAGACGACACCGTCGGTACGGCTGTAGATCGCCGTCGACGGCACGGGCAGCGCCGCCCCGAGGTCCCGGCCTCCGCGCACGCGGCTGCGCATCTCGCGCACCGTCAACCCGGACAGACGCTCGAAGAGCTGCCTGACCACGGGATTGGTGCCTTGGCCATCCGTGACACGGAAGGGACTGCCGAGCGTGATGACCGAGCGCACGTGATCGGGAAAGCGCCGGGCGATCTCGCGGGCGAAGATGCCACCCAGGCTCTGGCCGATCAGGGTCAGGGGCTCGCGATAGGTGCGCACGAGCCGGTAGAACCGCAGCACGATCCGCGACTGCACCTCGAGGCTACCGGTATTGGTACCCGCGAGCCACGGCAGCGTCTCGTAGCCGAGGCGATCGAGGAAACGGCGCAGCGGCAGCGTCGAGGCGTCGCTGGCCGTGAATCCGGGCAACACGAGCACCGGGTGGCCATCGCCACGCGGCGCCTGCGCGAGCATCGGCCAGAACTGCCCGAAACCCGCCGCCTCGCACAGTGTGCGCGGCAACTCCGCGATGGACAGCAGCGGCGAGGGGGCGCCGCTCCGCTGCTCCGCTACGTCCACCGACTCGTACATCGC
>JAPPHP010000318.1:2004-10238 GCA_028821035.1 Gammaproteobacteria bacterium
GCGGCGAGGGGGCGCCGCTCCGCTGCTCCGCTACGTCCACCGACTCGTACATCGCTGCTCCCGGCATCCCGCGCTTCGCGAGTGTCTACCACGTGGCGCCGCACGGTCAAGGTTTTGTTGCAGCGCAATATGGGCGACCGCAACCTCTCGCTCCTCCATCCCCGTCCTGCGAAAAAAATCATTGACGCGTCGTGATTCCGCCCTAAAATGCGCGCCCGCCGGTCGAGGGGTGCACCGCATCAGTGCGGTCACGGCGCCAATCTGCTGGCGGAGCGGGCAGCCCATGTCCGCAAATCAAGAAGTTGCGTGAGTCGGTTAGGGGTGGCATGCCTCGTGCATGGTTGTTGCCCGCGGCGCCCACCGGGAGGTGAGCGCGTTCACGGTCGAGCAAGGGAATGACATGTACAAGCTGAGCGGACTGGATGCCGGATTCCTTTACAACGAGACGCAGCGGTGCCCGCAGCACGTCTCTTCCGTGCAGATCATGGAACTGCCGGAGGGCGTGGACGAGGGCATGTTCATCGACGGCCTGAAGGCGCTCTTCCGGAGCCGGCTGCACCTCGTACCCTACCTGACCAACCGACTCGTCGAGACGCCGTTCCTGGCCGATCATCCCGTGTGGGTCCCGGACACCGAGTTCGACATCGACCGGCACATTTACCGGCGGGACCTGCCGGCGCCCGGCGGGCGTGCCGAGTTGGAGGCCACGGTGGCCGCCATTCACGAGGAGCGCCTGGACCGCCGCCGGCCACTGTGGCGGACCGTCGTCTTGTGCGGCCTGGAAGGCGGACGCATCGCCTACTACTCGGGTGCCCACCACGCCTGCCTCGACGGCATGGCGGGACAGGCCGCCACCATGACCCTGATGGACAACACGGAAGAGCCCCGCGAAGTGGCGGCGCCGCCAACGGACTTCCTGACCCCCAACCGCCCGTCCCTGGCCGACCTGGTCGTCTCCGCCTGGGAGAACATCACGGCCTTCCAGATCCGCCAGGCCGCCGGCGCGCTCGATACCGTCGAGACCGCGATACGCCTGCAGCGCCGCATGCTGGACCCCAATGCAGGATTCGGCGCCATGGCCGAACAGGCGCCCTGGACCCGCTTCAACGCCTCCGTCGAGCGGGGCCGCGGGTACGCGATCGCCGAAATGGACCTCGCCGCCGTCAAGGCCGCGGGGAAACGGCACGGCGCGAAGCTGAACGACGTGTTCCTCGCCATCTGCGGCGGCGGACTGCGCCGGTACTTCGGCCGCACCGGGGAACTGCCCGAGCGATCCCTGATCGCGGGCTGCCCGGTCTCCCTGCGCAAGCCGGGCGACGCGTCGATGAACAACCAGGTCACCATGATGCAGGTGAGCCTCGGCACGGACCAGCCAGATCCGGCGGCCCGTATCCGGACGATTCTCGAGTCCTCCGCGATCGCGAAAGACGTGACCGCGGACCTGGCCGGCGCCTTCGAAAGCGATCCCGCCGCCTGGGGCATGCCGCTGGCGATGCGTGCCGCCGCCAGCATCATGGAGGTCGGTGGTACGGCCAACGCCATGCCCCCGGCCTTCAACGTCGTGGTGTCCAACGTCCCCGGACCACGCGAGACGCTCTATTCGAACGGGGCGCGCATGCTGACCCACTACCCGGTGTCCATCCCCGCGCACGGACTCGGCGTGAACATCACCGTGCAGAGCTACGTGGATACGCTCTACGTCGGCATCACCGCCTGCGCGAAAGCGCTGCCGGACGCCGGGACGCTGCGCGATGATCTCGTGGCCGAGTACGAGGCGTTGTGCGGCGCATTCCTCCCGAACGAAGCCCCCACCGCGCTGGTGGACCCGACACCGCTGCCCGTGGTCCGGCCCAAGCCCGTGGAGATGCCCCGGGCCGAGGCCGCATGATCCAGGAACAGCGGACTACGTTGGAACATTCCTTGTTGACATCCATTTTTGCGCACTGCACAATGCGCGCCGTTGTGCAGTGCAGCACCAGCGAATATCACGGGAGTCAGACGATATGAACCCTTTCGAGAAACAGCTTCAGCTGGGTCGTGAACTGTTCGAGCTGAATGCCGGCGTCTTGCGTCGGATGGCCGAACTCGACGCCGATTCCTTCCGCGCCTTCGTCGAGACCAACCAGTCGTTCTTCACGAGGCTCCCGGAAGTCAAGGACCTGCCGAGCCTCGTCGCCCTGCAGCGCGAATACGGCGAAACGGTCTGGAACGGCGCCCAGAGCGCGCTCAAGGCCCGCGGCGAGATCGTGCGCGAGAGCATGGGCAAGGCGGGCGAACTGGTACGCGGCGCGTTCGACGCGACGGTGGAACCCGCTACCGCCGAGCAGGAAGCCGCCTGACGGGTACCGCTCAAGACCGACACCGCTTAAGCAGCAGCGCGCGGGCGTTCTCCCTCTACCCCTCCTCGATCGCCCGCGCGTTGCACTTTTTCTCACCGCCTGCCCGCGGCTTCGGCGATCCGCGGGGGGCGACGTACACTGGCGGCCCCGGACTGACGCGACCGCGGCCGCAAGCGAGGGCAGCGTGTTACAGCAACTGAGTGCGCAGGACGCATCCTTCCTGTTCATGGAGTCCTCCGCCACGCCGATGCACGTGGGCAGCCTGGCGATCTACGACCCCTCCACCGCCGACGCGGACGTCCTGTCCGAAGAGCACTACACGCGTTTCCAGGAAGAGCGCCTTCACCTGTGGGCCGCTTCCCGCCGGCGCCTCGTATCGGTGCCCTTCAACGCCGACTACCCGTACTGGATCGAGGACGAGGACTTCGAACTCGACTACCACCTGCGGCGCATCGGGCTGCCGGGGCCGGGCGACTGGGACGAACTCCTCAAGATGGCGGCGCGCATCTTCGAGCGGCCGCTCGACCTGTCGAAGCCGCTCTGGGAGTTCTACATCATCGAGGGCCTGGACCACCTCGAGGGGATTCCGAAGGGGAGTTTCGCCGTCCTGTCGAAGACCCACCACGCCGCCGTCGACGGCGCCTCCGGCATGCACCTCGTGGAGCTGCTCCACGACCTGACGCCAGAAGTCGAGCCCGTCCCCGCGCCCAAGGGCCAGTGGCGGCCGGACACCGAGCCACCCGGCGCCGAACTTCTCTTCCGCGCCTGGACCAACAACTTCGCGACGCCCTTCAAGTTCCTGCGCGTGTGGGCCGACACTACCCGTTCCCTGCCGCGGATGACCGAGGCGTTGAGCAGCAACGCGCAGCAACCGTTCGCCGTCCCGCGCACGCGCTTCAACGGCCGAGTCTCCGCCCACCGCGTGATCGGCGCCCGGCACTTCGACCTCGACACGGTCCGCAAGCTCCGCAAGGCCGTGGACGGGGCGACCGTCAACGACGCCGTGCTCGCGATCTGCGCCGGCGGCATCCGGGCGTACCTGCAGTCGAAGGATGAACTGCCGCGCGACTCGATCGTCGCGATGGCGCCCATCAACGTCCGCACGGAAGCCGAGCGCGAAGCCCTCGGCAACCGCGTTTCCGCGATGTTCCTGCCCATCGGCACGGACATCGAGGACCCGTTGGAGCGGCTGGGGGCGATCCGGGAACGCACCGCGGCGAACAAGTCGATGACCGAGGCCGGGGGCTCGCGGCTGGCCACGGACTACGCGCAGTTCGTGCCCGCGTTCACCGCCGCCCTCGCCGGACGCATGGCGACGCAGATGCCAGACCCGCAGTCCGCCTTCAACGTCAGCATCACCAACGTGCCCGGGCCGCCCGTGCCGCTCTACTCCATGGGCGCGAAGATGGTGACCAGCATCGGAATCGGTCCGATCACCCAGGGCATGGGCCTGATCATGCCGATCTCGAGCTACTGCGGTCAGCTCGTGGTCGCCTTCACCTCGTGTACGCGGATGCTTCCGGACCCCGACCATTTCGGTGCGTGCCTCGACGGCGCGTTCGAGGCGTTGCGCGACGCCGCTTCGTCAAGCCAAGGAGAACAAAAGTGAGCGAGAATCCCACCGCCCTAATCACCGGAGCGTCCTCCGGCATCGGCCGTGAACTGGCCCGCGTGTTCGCCGAGCACGGGCACGATCTCGTGATCACCGCCCGGCGGCGGGAACGCCTCGCCGAAGTCGCGGCGGAACTCGGCGAGCGTGTGCGCGTCGAGACCATCCCGGCCAACCTGGCCACGCGAAACGGCATCGCCACACTCAAGAAGGGCCTCAAGGAGCGTGAACTCGCGGTAGACGTGCTCGTCAACAACGCGGGCGCCGGCGCTTCGGGGCAGTTCGTGGCCGCCGACGCCGCGAAGTCGCTCGCCCTGATCGACCTCAACGTGCGGGCCCTGACCGACCTCACCCACTTCGTCCTGCCGGGCATGCTCGAACGCGGCCGCGGCCGCATCCTGAACGTCGCTTCCGTCGCCGCGTTCCAGGCCCTGCCGGGCATGTCGGTGTACGCGGCCAGCAAAGCGTTCGTGCTGTCCTTCACCGAGGCGCTCTCCGAAGAGCTGGCCAACACGCCCGTGACCGTGACGGCGCTCTGCCCGGGCCTCACGCGCACGGAGATGGTCGACGACCTGCAGGCCGCGCCGGAGTTCATGTTCGCGAGCGCCGCCGACGTGGCCGAGGAGGGCTACCGGGCCTGCACCGCCGGCGAGGTCATCCGCGTTCCGGGCGTTGCCAACCAGGCGCTGGTAACGTGGCTCCAGTACCAGCCGCGCTGGCTCAAGCGGTTCCTGTCGGGAATCGCGGGCCGGGCTGCCTTCGCCGCCACCGAGGGCGACGAACAGAAGGACATCACGGCAACGGCGTAAGGGACCCGATCATGGCGGACACTGCACCATCAACCGACCGGACCGGCCCAGGGGACGTGGAGCGGGAGGGCGTCGCCCTGTCCGCCGCGCTCGGGGTCGACGCCAAGGCCATCACCGACGCCTGGGCCATGGTCGTCGGGGCCGCCGCACGGCAGCCGGCGGCGCTCTTCGAGGCCTACACCGGGTTCTGGCGGGACGTTGGCGGCATCCTGTTCGGCGCCAGCGACCTCGCCCCGGCGGCCGGCGATGCCCGCTTCCGCGACTCGGCGTGGTCCGACAATCCCGTCTATCGGCGCATCGGCCAATCGTATCTCGCGTGGACCAAGGCGCTCGACACCTGGCTCGAGAAGTCCGGGCTCGTCGGCATGGACCGCGAGCGGGCCCGGTTCGTGCTCGACGCGGCCAAGGACGTGCTCGCGCCGATGAACACGCTCGCCGGCAATCCCGAGGCCCTCGCGAAGGCGACGGAGACACGGGGCGCGAGCCTGACCGGCGGTTTCCGCAACTTCGTCGACGACCTGCGGCACAACCACGGCTATCCCGCCGTCGCCGACCGTGACGCCTTCGAACTCGGCCGCGACGTCGCGGCAACCCCCGGCGCGGTGGTGTTCCGCAACGAGGTCTTCGAACTCCTGCAGTACGCGCCCACCACCGAGCGCGTCCGTACGACCCCGCTCCTGTACATCTTCAGCCAGGTCAACCGTTTCTACCTCGGCGACCTGACGCCGGACCGGAGCCTGTTCCGGCGTCTGCTCGACGCGGGGGTGCCCGTGTACGCGATGAGCTGGCGCAACCCCAAGCCCGAGCACCGGCACTGGAACCTCGGGACCTACGCCGGCGCCGCCATCGAGGCGATCGGGGCGATACGGGAGATCGCCGGCACCGAGCAGGTCGACGTCATGGGGCTGTGCGCCGGGGGGCTGGTGGCCGCGGCGGCGGCCGGCGTGCTCCAAGCGCGCGGCGAGGATCCCATCCGGTCGCTCTCCCTCGTCGTGAGCATCCTCGACAACCACCCGGAGGACAGCGACTTCGGCCTGTTCGTCTCGGAGCGTTCGGTCGCCGCGCAGAAGGCGATGGTCCGGGCCAAGGGGCTCTTCGCCGAAAAGGACGTGTTCGAGATGTTCGCCATGCTGCGCATCGAGGAGAACGTGATGAGCTTCCTGCGCAGCAACTATCTCCTCGGGGAAGCGCCCCCGAAACACCCGCTCCTGTTCTGGTCCATGGACTACACACGCGTCCCGGCGGAGATGCAGTGCGACTTCCTCGACCTCGCCTGGCGCAACGACCTCGCCCGGGGCGAACTCGAACTGCTCGGGGAGCGCGTCGACCTCGGGAAGATCGACTACCCGGTCTACATCCTGGCGGGCAGCACGGACCACATCACGCCGTGGCAGGGCTGTTACCGCAGCGCGCGGCTGTTCGGCAGCGACGTGCGGTTCGTGTTGACGAACCAGAACCACACGCAGACCATCTGCGCCCGGGAGGACAACCGGCACCTGAGATACTGGATCGGCGAGGCCCTGCCCGAGGATCCCGACGGCTGGCCCGAACAGGCGGAGGAGCACGGAGGCGCCTGGACGGCGGACTGGATCGACTGGCTGCGGCACGGGTCGGACGAGACGGTCCCCGCGCAGGACACGCTCGGCAACGACAGCCACCCGGCCCTGGAGCCGGCGCCCGGCCAATACGTGAGGACATAGCCCATGGCCGCATACATCATGCTGAGCACGCTCACCGACGAGGGCCGCAAGACGCTCATGGAGCGCCCGGAGCGGCTAAAGGCGGTGAACAAGGAAGTGGAGAGCATGGGCGCGAGAGTCACCGCCCAGTACGCGGTGCTCGGCGGCTACGACTTCGTCAACGTCATCGAGGCCCCGAGCAACGAGGTGATGGCGCGCATCGCGATGGAACTCGGCTCGCGAGGCACGATCAAGGTCACGACGCTGCCGGCCCTGCCGATCGACGCCTTCGTCGAGATGCTGCAGGGGTCGACGCCACCCACCGGCTGACTTCCCCGCCATGCCGCACTACGTGATGCTGATGCGCTACCGGTCGCACGGCGTCAAGGCGGTGCGGGCGAACCCGGAAGTGCTGCTGGACGCCAACGTGGCGCTCGAACGCTGGGAAGCGTACATCCTGCATTGGTTCCACCTGCTCGGCGAGTGGGACCAGTGCGCCATCGTCGAGGCGCCCGACAACTTCAAGGCGTACCGGGCGTCCATCGCCCACGAGATCAGCGCCACCGCCGACATCGACATCCTGCCGGCCATCGACCTCCCGCTGTTCCAGCGGCTCATCTCCCAGGACGCCCGGATCGGCGGGCCGCACCACTGGCAGATCCAGCTCTGGGCCAAGGTGGCGCGCCGCGCGATGCGCCACTACGCCTTCACGCGGTGGGTGAAGCGGTACTGCCGCCCCCTCACGATCACCGGCCGGGAAAAGCTCGCCGCGCTGAAGGGCCGCCCCTGCATCGTGATCGGCAACCACTCGAGCCACATGGATCACTTCGTCCTGTTCCACGCGCTGCCCGAGCGGATCAAGTGGAACATCTACTTCGGCGCGGCCGCCGACCGCTGGTTCCTGAAGGGACGCCGCGAGATCACGCTGCAGCCGTGGTACCAGTCCCTGGTGAACGGCTCCTACCCCATACGGCGGGGCGGTGGGTCGGCGGCGCTCGACTACCCCAAGTGGCTGCTCGAGCAGGGCTGCAACATCATGATCTTTCCCGAGGGCACGCGCGCCCGGGGCCGGGGTCTCTCGCGGTTCCGGCACGGCGTGTCCATCCTGGCGCTCGAGCACGGTGTGCCGGTCGTCCCCGTCTACCTGGCGGGCCTGAGGAACATGCGGCCGGTCGGGACCCGCACCATCCAGCCGGGACCCGCCGGGGCGCACATCCTGGACCCGATCGTGTTCGAGCCCGGCACCACCGTACCGGAAGCGACGCAGCGGATGTACGAGGCGATGCACGCGGTGCACGAGCGAGTACTGGAAGACGGGGACGAGGCGGCGGCGCCCTGACGTTCCCGTGCTTGCGGGTCCGTAGCGGACCCAGGCTTTCGATCGTCGGGTGTATGCTGGCCCTGTCATTCGAGGAAACGGGAGAGACCCCATGCTCGCGATCGGAGACGCCGTCCCCGACATCACCTTGCGCAGCCACCAAAACGAGGAAGTCAGCCTTGCGTCCTTCCAGGGCGACAAGTGGGTCGTGCTGCACACCTTCCCCCTCGCCTTCACCGGTGGCTGAAGCAACCAGACCGCGAACTTCAACCGTGGGTTGAAGCAATTCGAAGAAGCCGGTGCGGCCCTGCTCGGGCTCTCCGTCGACTCCACCTTCGCGCTCGGCGCCTGGTCGACCGCCATGGGCGGCATCGGCCATCCGCTGCTCGCGGATTTCTGGCCGCACGGCGCGGCCGCGAAACAGCTCGGGATCTTCAACGACTCGTTCGGCATCGCCAACCGTACGCTGATGATCGTCGA
>JAPPHP010000100.1:0-4638 GCA_028821035.1 Gammaproteobacteria bacterium
AAAGACCTTCGGAAGCTGCGGACCTGAACTCATCCGATCACCTCGCTATCACCGCAACGCTATCCGGCCACCGACGATCACAGCCAACCCGCAACGCTCCTTGAAACTCGCCCAATCGCCCGCTTGCGCCTTGCGCCACATGTTGAGTACCAATCTATCGTCCGAGAATTATGATATAAGAAGTGATAACGGTCTCATGAATAACAAAAAATACATTTAAAATCAATAGGATAATGCAACAGGTGGCGGAGGGGCAGGGATTCGAACCCTGGGAGGCGTTACCCTCACCGGTTTTCAAGACCAGCGCTTTCGACCGCTCAGCCACCCCTCCACGGGGGTTCGGCATCGTAGCATGAGCCCCGCTCATGCTTGCGACGGAGGTGGGTGCGGATGCCTTCCTCCATGTCGTCCACGGTTTGCCGCGCAGGGGGCGTGACGAACAGCGCATCGTGGATGTCCCGCGAGGTGTACCGGCCCGTTCGGCGGACGATGACCGCGTCGCGCTGAACGCACCACTCCACCCTGGAGCCTGTCGCCAGACCCAGCTTCCACCGAACGGCCGCCGGGATCGAGACCCGTCCTCGAGAGTCGATCCTGGTTTCGAGCGGTCCCACCGCGTTTTGCCTCTGGCGAATAGCCAAAGCAATGGTCCCCGTACTCGTCCGGCAAGTCACGCTCACCGAAAGTTCCGACTCGCGAACGACTCCATCGCATCCCGCCGATGCGACAGCCCCGCCAGCCGGTCGGTCAGGTCGCGCACCTCGCCGGCGACCACGTGAATCACCGACTGCTCCCGTTCGACCACGCCCTTGATCGCGAGTAGCCGGCCCTGCAGGAGTTCGGCGCGGTAACGCGTGAGGACGGCGTTCCAGACGATGATGTTGCTGTTGCCGGTCTCGTCCTCCAGGGTCATGAAGACGACGCCCGTGGCGGAACCCGGGCGCTGGCGGCAGGTGACGATGCCCGCTACGCGGACGAACTGGTTCGGACGGCACTCGAGCAGATCGGCCGCGGTCCTGCAGTCGCGTAGCGCCGGGTCTTCGCGCAGGAGCGACATCGGGTGCGGGCCGAGGGTGAGGCCGAGGTAGCGGTAGTCCGCGATCAGGTCGTCGCCGGCGCCGGGACGGTTCAGCTTGGCGCGGGTGCGGTAGGGCGCATGGGCTTCGGCGGCGCGCCAGATCTCGCTCGGGTTGTCGACCCCCGCGGCGTCCCAGTGGGCCTGGTGACGGTGTCCCGCCAGGTGCTTGAGGGCGCCCGCGCGGGCGAGGAAGTCGAGGTCCTGTCCGGAGAGTGCCGCCCGGCCGCCGAGATCGCCGATATCCGCGAACGGCTGCGCGGCGGCGATCCGTTCCGCCGCATCCTCCGAGAGGCCCTTGATCTGGCGCAGGCCGACGCGGATGGCCGGCTGCGGCGTCACCGGATCCGGAAACCGCAGGCGGCCCTTCGGTTCGCGGCCGGGATCGGGCGCTTCCAGGCGATAGTCCCAGCCGCTCCTCTGCACGTCGACTTCTCGTACCTCGAGGCCGTGCGCCGCGGCGTCCTGCAGCAACTGCGACGGCGTGTAGAAGCCCATCGGCAGGCTGTTCAGCAGCCCGCAGAAGAAGGCGCTCGGCTCGTGCCGCTTGAGCCACGCGGAGACGTAGACCAGTAGCGCGAAGCTCGCCGCGTGGGACTCCGGGAAACCGTATTCGCCGAAGCCCTGGATCTGTCTGAAGATGCGCTCGGCGAACTCCCGGTCATGGCCGCGTTCGAGCATGCCGTCGATGAGTTTCTGCTCGAAGTGCTCGAGTCCGCCGCGGCGCCGCCACGCCGCCATGGCGCGCCGCAGGCGGTCGGCCTCGCCGCCGGAAAAGCCGGCCGCGACCATGGCGAGTTCGATCACCTGTTCCTGGAAGATCGGCACTCCCAGGGTGCGCTCGAGTACACGGCGCACGCCCTCGCTCGAGTAGCTGACCGGTTCGAGACCCTGACGGCGGCGCAGGTAGGGATGCACCATGTTGCCCTGGATCGGTCCGGGGCGGACGATGGCCACCTCGATCACCAGGTCGTAGAAGTTCTCGGGCCTGAGGCGCGGCAGCATGCTCATCTGCGCCCGGGACTCCACCTGGAAGACGCCCACGCTGTCGGCGTTCTTAAGCATCGCGTAGGTGTGCGGGTCTTCCGCCGGGATCCCGGCCATGGTGAGTTCGCGGCGCGATTCGCGGCGGCCCCGAAAACCGTTCACCAGGTCCAGCGTCTTGCGGATCGCCGTCAGCATGCCGAGGCCGAGCACGTCCACCTTCAGGAGTCCGAGCGATTCGAGGTCGTCCTTGTCCCACTGGATGACGGTGCGGTCCTCCATGGCCGCATTCTCGATCGGCACGAGCCGGGGCAGGGGACCTTTCGAGATCACGAACCCGCCGACGTGCTGCGACAGGTGGCGCGGAAAACCGAGGATCTCGTTGACAAGGAACAGGAACTGCCGCGCGACGCGGGTGTCGGGATCGAGCCCGCAGGCGCGCAGGCGCGCATCGACCGCGTCGCGGCCGTCCCACCAGGCCATCGACTTCGCCAGCGCGTCGAGGAGGCCGGCGTCGAGCCCGAGTGCGCCGCCCACGTCCCGGATGGCGCTGCGCGGGCGGTAGGTGATGAGGGTGGCGGCGAGCGCCGCCCGGTCGCGGCCGTAGCGTTCGTAGATGTACTGGATGACTTCCTCGCGCCGCTCGTGCTCGAAGTCCACGTCGATGTCCGGCGGCTCGTCGCGTTCCGCCGAGACGAAACGCTCGAACAGGAGGTGCATGCGCGACGGGTCCACCTCCGTGACGCGCAGGCAGTAGCACACGGCCGAGTTGGCCGCGGAGCCCCGCCCCTGGCAGAGGATGCCGAGCGCGCGCGCGTGCCGGACGATGTCGTGAACGGTCAGGAAGTAGTACTCGTAGGCGAGCTTCCGGATCAGGGCGAGTTCTTTCTCGAGGAGCTCGACGACGTCCTCGGGAACGCCGTCCGGCCAGCGCTCGCGGGCGCCTTCGAAAGTCAGTCGGCGCAGGTACTCGCCAGGGGTCAGCCCCTCGGGGACGAGTTCCTCCGGGTATTCGTAGCGCAGTTCGTCGAGCGAAAAGCCGCAGCGGTCGGCGATGGCGACGGACTCCGCGAGCATCTCCCGGGGATAGAGCCCGGCGAGACAGTCCAGGGAGCGCAAGTAGCGTTCGCGGTTGGCGTGCGCGCCGGTACCGAGTTCCGCGACGGTGGTCCGGTTGCGGATCGCGGAGACGACGTCCTGGAGGGGCTTCCTGCCCGCGACATGCATGTGCACGTCGTTGCTGGCCACGATGGGCAGACCGAGGCGTGTCGAGAGCGTCAGGGCGTGGGCGGTCCGGTCGAGGTCCGACGGCTCGAGAAAGACTTCGAGCGCGATCCACAGGTGCGGCAGCAGGGCCTTCAGCCGCCGGCCTTCTTCGAGGAGGTCGCCTATAGGCGCCGACGCGGGGATCCACAGCGCCAGGCAGTCCCCGACACCGGGATAGCCGCTGTCGTCGGGGAGCAGGTCGTCGAGCCCCAGGGCGTATTCGCCCTTCGGGCTGCGGCGCCGTCCCCGGGTGATGAGTTCCGAGAGCTGTCCGTATGCCTCCCGGGTGGGCGCGAGCAGCACCAGATGCACATCAGTCCCGGAATCCGTGGCTTTCCCGGCTGACAGACAGAACTCGGATCCCACGATGAGCTTGATCCCGCCTCCCTTCGCTTCCCGCCCGCCCCCCTCCGCGTCCTGTTCCTCGCACTCCCGCGCCGCCACGTGCGCCCGGACCACGCCCGCGACCGAGCATTCGTCGGTGATGGCGATCGCCGCGTAGCCGAGGGTCCAGGCCTGGCGGACGAGTTCCTCTGGATGCGACGCCCCGCGCAGGAAGGTGAAGTTCGAGACCGCGTGCAGCTCAGCGAACCCCGTGGGAAGCGCTCTTGCGGTGTCCCGCTGTGTGGACGGTTCAGGCAAAGTAGCCATGCAGGAACCATTTCCCGTCCGATGCACTGTCGGCGATCTCGTTCCGTGTCCGGAACAGCCAGCACTGGGCGCCGTCCTCTCCGAGGGCGACGTAGTAGTCCCGCGCCACGGCATGGTCCCACCATCCGGATTCGATGCGCTCCGGGCCGGCCAGGAGACGGAACCGGTCGATGCGTACCGGACGCGGCGGGTCGAAGAGCCAGAGTGGACGCGATCCGTCCCTGGCGCGTGCCGAATCGTCCAGGTCCGGGCCGGATCGCGATCCCGGGCGGCGCGCTGTCCACGCGCGTTCGGGACGATGGTCGTCGGCCAATGCGAGACCGGTCAGCGCCGCGTCGCCCAACCGTGCCCCGATGGTGTCCACGAGGTCCATCGGCTGGCTCCGGTCATCGTCGTCGGGCGTCCGGAACAGTCCCTCGGCGGCGCTGGCGCGCGGAGCGGTTTCGTTCGCGACCAGTTCGATGCTCATCGTTTCTTCGGGCAGGTCGGCCTGTTCGAGGCGTAGCCGGACGAGGTCCAGGATGCCCCGGTCGTCGCCGCGGGGGCGCGCGAACCGCGTCTCGACCCGGCACGGCGTTCCTTGCAGGGGATGGAAACCCCAGGTCAGGCGCAGCACGCCGAGCTGCCTGGCTGCGAGCCATGCCGCCAGGTCCGAAGCCAGG
>JAPPHP010000100.1:4738-10220 GCA_028821035.1 Gammaproteobacteria bacterium
GCGCAGCACGCCGAGCTGCCTGGCTGCGAGCCATGCCGCCAGGTCCGAAGCCAGGCGCCGCATGGGGAACAGCAGCGTCTGCTTGTTCGAGACGGCTTCGATGAGGTGCACGGAGGATGCGAACGTCTCCCGGGGCACGATGGGAGTCCGCGGATCGGGCGTCTCGCCGGTGAGACGCGACAGGTACTCCGGCAGCGCCTTCCCGAAACGCGCCCCGAGTTCGTCGCGGGGCAGCGCCAGCAACTCCCCGATCCGGAATACGCCCATGTTTGACAGGCGTTCCACGTCGCGCGCCGGGATCTCCGCACAGACGAGCGGCACGTTCCGCAGGGCGGTGAGCGACGCGGCCGGCACGTCGCCCCCGGGCGCCGGCAGCTTCCCCGAACGCGCCAGGGTCAGCGCCCCGGCGGGGGTGTGCGCGAAAGCGACCCGCGCCGCGTGTCCGATGTCCCGGAAGAGACGCGCGAGACCGCCGGCGACGGCGTCGACGTTACCGAAGAGGGCAAGGCTGCCGTGCATGTCGAGCACCAGTCCGCCCGGAGCGCAGACGCTGACGTGGGAGGTGTAGCGGTAGGCGGCTTCGGCCAGGCAGTGCAGCCGGTCGAGTTCGGCGGGCAGGTCGCGTTCGAAGTGCGTGAGCCGGGAAGCGACGCCATGCGCGGTGGCGAGCGTCGATCCGGGGACGATGCCGGCCCGGCGCGCCTCGACGTTGGCAAGCCGTACGCGGCGGTCTTCCACGAGTACGGCGGGGGAGGCGGTGTCCTCGGGATGCCGGCGCTCGAATATCTCGATCCCGAGACGCGGGAAGTGCACTGCGAACCACAGCACGGCCGTCTCTCCTCACCCCTTGATCCCGGCCGCTGACTGCACGATGCCGAGAGTCTCTCCGCGCCAGTACGCGAACCGTTCCTCCAGGGCAGCGGGTTCGTATCGGACGGGACCCTGGCCGAACTCGAGCACCAGGCGCGAGGTCGCCCACCCGCCGCGTCGCTTCAGCACGGTAAGGCCGACCCGGTCGCAGCGTTCGCTCGGCTCGTCCTCGACCAGGACGCGAAGCTCCGCCATCGAGGGCCTTGCGGACGCGATGGCGGGACGGAACAGGTTCGCCCACGCGCGGCCCTGTTTCGCCGCGAGCTGGAGTCGGCGGATACCGGTGGGGCCGAGGCCGGCTTCGTCCAGCCAGGCCAGGACGGCGCTCGACGCACCGCTCCTGAGCGCCTGCTCGGTCGCCCACAACGCTTCGCGACGGTCCCGCGGATGGATCAGCAGGACGCGCTCGAGATCGATGCCGGAACTCGCGAGCGCCGGCGCATACGGCGTGAACGGCGGCGCGATCCAGGCAATCCAGCGCGCGTCGGACCGGCTCAGTCGCGCGAGCGCGGGAAGCAGCAGCCGAAGTTCACCGACGCCGGGAGTGTCGCAGAGGAACTCCGCCAGACCGGTGGAGGGCCAGCCGCCGTCGTGCAGTTCGGCGTCGAGTTCCGGAAATCCGGTCGGGTGCCCGGAACGGCCGCTGCTGCGTGCAAGACTGCGCGCACGCCAGAGGTCCGGATGATCGAGCACGGCACTCATCGAGATGCTGACTTTCCATACAGGGGTCGTTCAGATTACCTGTATGAAATGCCAGTATCAAGAGTCCCGTTGCCCGGTTACTCGAATCCCTCCGGATGCGTCGACTGCTAGCGCCACAGGTCCGCGCACATGCGGTCGATGTCCCACCGCGCGGTCCAACCGAGTTCGTCCCGGGCGCGTCCCGGATCGGCCAGGGTGACGGGCGCGTCCCCCGGACGGCGGCCGACGATCCGGTAGGGAATCGTCTTCCCGCTCGCCCGCTCGAACGCGCGTATCGCCTCGAACACCGTGTGCCCGCGCCCCGTGCCGAGATTGTGCACGGCGAATCCCGGCTTGCGCTCGAGGTACTCCACGGCGCGGATGTGCGCCCGGGCCAGGTCGACGACGTGGAGGTAGTCGCGCACGCAGGTGCCGTCCCGGGTCGGGTAGTCGTTCCCGAACACCTCCAGCAGTTCGCGCCGGCCGACCGCCACCTGGGCGATGCACGGCAGCAGGTTCCGGGGAACGCCCATCGGGTCTTCCCCGATCACCCCGCTCGGGTGCGCGCCGACCGCGTTGAAGTAGCGCAGGACCGAGACGCGCCAGTCCGGGTTCGCGGCGCAGAGGTCCCGCAGCAGTTCCTCCACGATCAGCTTCGTGCGTCCGTAGGGACTGTCCGGTCCGGTCGGAGAACTCTCGCTGAGTGGCGCCGGGTCCTCCGCGGCGTCGACCCGGTAGACCGTGGCAGAGGAACTGAAGACCAGCGTCCGCACGCCGTGGGCCTCCATGCGCTCGAGCAGGCACGCGGTCCCCGCGACGTTGGTCCCGTAGTAGCGCAGCGGTTCCTCGACCGACTCGCCGACGGCCTTGAGTCCCGCGAAGTGCATGACGGCGTCGAAGCCGCCGCCCCCGAGCACGTCGTCGAGACAGCCGGCATCGCGAATGTCGCCTTCCGTCGATGCGATCTCGCGATTCGCCAGTGCTGCGAGCGCCGACATCGCGCGGGGCGATGCGTTCGAGAAGTCGTCGAGCACGACCGGCTCGTGGCCCGCCGTCAGGAGTTCGAGCACGGTGTGACTACCGAGGTAGCCGGCGCCGCCGGTGACGAGGACCTTCATCGACCCGCTGTCACCCCGCCGGCCGGCCAATGGGGAAGTGATCGAATCCCATTTCCCGGAGCAGGGCGGGATCGTAGAGGTTGCGGCCGTCGAAGATCGCCGGTGTCTTCAGGGACCGCCGGATCGCCTCGAAGTCCGGGCTCCAGAACTCCGCCCACTCGGTAACCACCACCAGCGCGTCGGCCCCGTCGAGAGCCTCGTCCCGGCTGTCGCAAAGGACCAGGTCCTCGCGTTCCCCGTAGATTTCGCGCGCCGCGTCCCGGGCAGCCGGGTCGTACGCGCGCACTGCGGCCCCGGCCTGCCACAGCCGCTCCATCAGGACCCGGCTCGGCGCCTCGCGCATGTCGTCGGTGTTGGGCTTGAAGGCGAGGCCCCAGAAGGCGAGGGTGCGCCCGGCAAGACCGTCCTCGAAGTACGCCTGCATCTTCTCGAACAGCAGCTCCTTCTGGCGCGCGTTCACGGCTTCCACGCCGCGCAGCACGTCGACGTCACACCCGGCCTGTTCCGCCGTGCGGATGAGCGCCCGGAGGTCCTTCGGAAAGCACGACCCGCCGTAGCCGATGCCGGGATAAATGAAGCTCGGTCCGATGCGCGGGTCCGAACCGATGCCGCGCCGCACGGACTCGATGTCCGCCCCGAGGCGCTCCGCCAGGTTCGCGAGTTCGTTCATGAGGCTGATGCGCGTCGCGAGCATCGCGTTGGCCGCGTACTTCGTGAGTTCGGCCGAGCGGACATCCATGTGGACGACCTTGTCCCGATTCCGGTTGAACGGCGCGTAGAGGCGCTCGAGGCTCCGGGCCGCCGTCGCGCTGTCGCTGCCGATGACGATGCGGTCGGGCTTCATGAAGTCGGCGACGGCGGCGCCTTCCTTCAGGAATTCCGGGTTCGAGACGACATCGAAATTCACGGATACGCCACGCTCCTCGAGAACGGCCGCGATCCGTTCGCGAACGCGCCCCGCGGCGCCGACAGGGACGGTGGACTTGTCGACGACGATCTTTGGGGCATCCATGTGCCGGCCGATGGCCCCGGCGACGTCCAGTACGTGCCCGAGGTCCGCCGAGCCGTCCTCGTCGGGCGGGGTGTCCACCGCGATGAAGAGGATGTCCCCCTGGCCGACGCCGGCCGCGGCGTCCGTCGTGAAGGTCAGCCGGCCCGTGTGCCGGCCGTGCTCCAGTAGTTCCGCGAGGCCCGGCTCGTGGATCGGCACGACGCCGCGCTCGAGATCCGCGACCCGGTCCGCGTCGATGTCCACGCAGACGACGCGGTTGCCCCGTTCCGCGAAGCACGCGCCGGTGACGAGCCCGACGTAACCGGCTCCGAACACGGTGAGATTCATGGCTGCCCCCAGGAACGCCGGCACCGTCCTGACAGACGGTCAACCGCCGCCGAAGGTTCGCGGTTTGCCGTCCGGTTTGCAATACTCCGCGCGCCGTCGCGCGGCATGCCGGCGCGCCGCAACACCATCAAGAACAAATGCGATTCGACTACGACCTCTTCGTCATCGGCGCCGGGTCGGGGGGCACCCGGGCGGCGCGCATGTCGGCCGGCCTCGGGGCGCGGGTCGCAGTGGCCGAGGAACGCTATCTCGGCGGCACCTGCGTCAACGTCGGGTGCGTACCGAAGAAGCTCTTCGTCTACGGCTCCCACTACGCGGAGGACTTCGAGGACGGCGCCGCGTACGGCTGGACCAGCGCCCCGCCGACCTTCGACTGGCCGGCGCTGCGCGACAACAAGACCCGCGAGATCGAGCGCCTCAACGGCATCTACCGGAACCTGCTCGAGGGCGCCGGCGCCGAGGTCATCGACGCGCGTGCGGAACTGACGGGGCCTCACAGCATCGCCGTGGACGGCCAGACGGTGACGGCGGAGCACGTGCTGGTCGCCACGGGGAGCTGGCCGAGCGTGCCGCCGATACCCGGAGCGGAGTGCGCGATCACCTCGAACGAGGCCTTCTACCTCGAGCGCTTCCCCGAGCGCGTCGCCATCGTCGGCGGGGGGTACATCGCCGTCGAGTTCGCCGGCATCTTCCGCGGACTCGGCGCGGAGACGACGCTCCTCTACCGTGGACCGCTCTTCCTGCGGGGTTTCGACGGCGGCATCCGGAGCTTCGTGGCGGACGAACTGCGCCACAAGGACATCGACCTGCGCTTCGACACGCAGGTGAGCGCGATCGAGCGGCACGGCGACGCGTTCGTCGTGCGGGCCGAGTCCGGGGAGGCCCTGGAGGTGGACCTCGTCATGTATGCCACGGGACGCGCGCCGAACAGCACGGGGCTCGGCCTCGAGCACGCCGGCGTCACGCGTACGGAATCCGGGGCGGTCCCCGTGGACACCGAGTACCGGACGAACGTGCCGCACATCCTCGCCATCGGCGACGTGACCGGCGGCGTGCAGCTCACGCCGGTGGCGATCGCCGAAGGCATGTGCATCGCCTACAACCTGTTCGGCGGGGAGCGACGGACGGTGGACTACGAGAGCGTGGCCACCGCGGTCTTCTGCCAGCCCAATATCGGCACGGTCGGCCCGACCGAGGAGCGCGCCCGCGAACGTTTTCCGGCGCTCCGGGTATTCGAGTCCACGTTCCGGCCGATGAAGCACACGCTCACCGGCCGCGAGGAGCGCACGATGATGAAACTGCTCGTGGACGGGGACAGCGACCGGGTGGTCGCCGCGCACATGGTCGGCCCCGAGGCGGGCGAGATCGTGCAGGGCCTGTCCGTCGCGATCAACGCCGGCGCCACCAAGGCGGACTTCGACCGGACCATCGGCATTCACCCGACGGCGGCGGAGGAGTTCGTCACGATGCGGGA
>JAPPHP010000089.1 GCA_028821035.1 Gammaproteobacteria bacterium
AGGCCTTCGTCAACGGCATGGTGGAGACCCTCAACGAGCCGCTCAACATCATCGACTACCACGAGCACTCGCTGGCCACCGGCAAGGACGCGACCGCGATCTGCCTGTTGACGATCGACGACGGCGACGCCCGCTGCCACGGCATCGGCATGAGCCGCAACACCATCACGGCCTCGCTGTCGGCGATCGTGTCCGCGGTCAACCGGCGCTGGAGGATCCACCGGTAGGAACGCGAGCCAGGGGCGTCATCCGGCCTGGTCGGCGATCCGGGCCCTCCGGCGCGCGGCGCGTTCCAGCCGGGCCTGCTTCACGAGGAAGCGCAGGAAGCCGAGGGGCGCCCGCCGCCGCTTGCGCCGCAGCAGGCGCCGGGCATGCGGCAAGGCGTCGTACTGCCCCTCCCGCTGTCCGTGGCCCGTGTGTATGGAGAGCCGCGGGACATCGACCACGTCCAGCGGAAGTTCGAGGGTGAACGTTTCGGTGCGCGGCAGCAGGCAGGTGCGGTCGTCGCAGGCCTGGTAGCGGACCGTGACCGAGAGCGTCGCCGATGCGCGGTCGAGCGGGCGCGTCTCGCTCGCGAGTTCGCCGGTGGGATAGAACGGCACGCGCACGTCCACGGTGCCGCTCCAGACCGGCAGGGTGAGATCCATCTCGGGGAGGCGGTGCGGTTTCGTCGGCGGCAACACGGGCGCCTCCACCACGAGCCCGGGCGGGCCTTGCACGTCCACCTGGACGGGGACCATCCCCTCCGGGACGGGCTCGCCGTACACGTGCAGCCCCGCCGCGAGTTCGAAGCGGACCACGAGCTCGCGAATGATCCCCTGGCGAATGGTGCCCGTCCCGCCCCGGACGGCCGCGGTGACCCGAACCTCATCGTCGCCGCCCTCGGCACGCGGGCCGCTGCCGTCCAGCACCACGCGGCCGAGCGCGGCGTCGAGCAAGCGCTCCGGGCTGTCCCGCTTCTTGTACGTGTCGTGGAAGAACTTGGAGATCACGACACCGTCCTCGTCGCAGACGAACACGCCGGGGTAGGGGATGCCGTGGAGGAGGGCGTCGCCGGGACGGATACGGTCGTTCAGGATGCCGTAGCGCCGGATGGTCGCCGAGTCGACGTCCGAGAGCAGCGGGTACGGGATGTCCTGTTTCTCGCGGAACTCGGCCAGCGCCTCCCGGTCGTCATAGGAGATGGCATAGAGCTTGACCCCGGCGGCCACGAACTTGCCGTAGGCGTCGCGCAGCTCGCCGAGCTGCGTCCAGCACGGAGGTCACCAGACCGCCGAGCGGAAGAACACGACCACGGCGCGGGCGCCGGCGCGGTCCTCGTCGAGACGGACGAGGTCGCCCGCCGCATCCGGCAGGGCGAAGTCCGGCAAGACGTCGCCGATCTCGGGGCCGGTGGCATGCCCTTCCGGCAGCCCGAGCCGGCCCGGATGGCCGAGGGGTGCCGGGGCATCGAAGCCGAATTCGTCGCGTTCGACGGTCACCGGAAGAGCGTAACAGACCCGGCCGTGCCGCAACGACGCCCTGACACCGACCCGGCGGCCCGGGGCGCCGGGCCTTCGCTATACTGCCGCGCCACGGCGGGGGTGTGCCTTCCTGGCGCCGCTGCCGCAGTTGACGGGACGGAAGCCGCTCCATGTTCGACAGCCTGAGTGACCGCCTCGCGCAGACCTTCCGGGGACTCGCGGGCAAGGCCTACCTCACGGAGGAAAACGTCGGTGCGTCCGTGCGCGAAGTGCGCATGGCGCTCCTCGAGGCGGACGTGGCCCTGGAGGTCGTGCGCTCCTTTACCGGCGAAGTGCAGCGCAAGGCCGTGGGGCGGACGGTGACGTCGGCGGTCAATCCCGGCGAAGCGTTCGTCGGGATCGTGCGCGACGAACTCACCACGCTGATGGGGGAGGCGAACGACGCCCTCGACCTGTCGGCGGCCCCGCCGGCCGTCGTGCTGATGGCCGGCCTGCAGGGTTCCGGCAAGACCACGACCGTGGCGAAGCTCGCGCGCCTGCTGCAGGAACGCGAGAAGAAGAAGGTGGCGGTGGTCAGCGCCGACGTCTACCGCCCGGCGGCGATCGACCAGTTGCAGACCCTCGCCGACGAGGTCGGGGCGCGCTTCGTCGCGAGCGCGGGAGACGAATCCCCGGTGGCGATCGCCGAGCGGGCCCTGAACGACGCGCGTGTCCGCCTCGACGACGTCCTCATTGTCGACACGGCCGGCCGCCTCGCCGTGGACGAGGAGATGATGGCGGAGATCGCGGCGCTGCACGCCGCCCTCGAACCGGTCGAGACCCTGTTCGTCGTCGACGCGATGACGGGGCAGGACGCGGCGGTTACCGCCAAGGCGTTCGACCGGGCGTTGCCCCTGACCGGCGTCGTGCTCGCCAAGGCGGACGGGGACGCCCGGGGCGGGGCGGCGCTGTCGGTCCGCGCGCTGACCGGCAAACCCATCAAGTTCCTCGGTACGGGCGAGAAAACCGACGGGCTGGAACCCTTCCACCCGGAGCGAATCGCCTCGCGCATCCTCGGCATGGGCGACGTCCTGACGCTCATCGAGGAAGCCGAGCGCAAGGTGGACAAGACCCAGGCCCGGCGCCTGGTGCGCAAGATGGGCCGGGGCCAGAAGTTCGACCTCGAGGACCTGCGCGAACAGTTGCGCCAGATGGCCAACCTGGGGGGCATGGAGAGCATGCTCGAGAAACTCCCGGGTATGAACCAGTTGCCGCCCTCGGCCCAGGCCGGCATGGACCCGGGGCGGATGCGTCGCATGGAGGCCATCATCGACTCGATGACCCCCCAGGAGCGCCGCTACCCGGAGATCATCAACGGTTCGCGCAAGCGGCGCATCTCGCTCGGCAGCGGCACCCGCATCCAGGAGGTCAACCGGTTGCTGAAGGAGCACCGGCAGATGCAGCGCACCATGAAGAAGGTGACCCGGAAGGGAGGCATGCAGAAGATGATGCGCGCCCTGAACGCGCAGGGGCAGGCGCAGCGGTCGCCCGGACGCGGACGCCGCCGCCGCTGACGAAGCGCGCCGTGGGGCTTCGGGCTGGCGTCGCGCGACGCGACGTTCCAACCGCCCACCCCCTCCTGTAGAATGCCGCACCTTTTCGAGAAGACTGCCCATGGTCACGATTCGCCTCGCGAGACATGGCGCCAAAAAGAACCCGTTCTTCCACGTGACCGTCGCCGACCGGACGGCGAAGCGGGACGGACGGTTCATCGAACGCATCGGCTTCTACAACCCGGTCGCGCGTGGACAGGACGAGCGCATGCGGATCGACCTCGAGCGCGTGGACTACTGGCTGTCGGTGGGCGCCCGGCCCAGCGAAAGGGCCAGGCAGCTCATCGACAGCGCCAGACGGGCCGCGGCGGCCCAGTCTGCCTGAGCACCCTCTCGCTGCCCGGCGCGGCGAGCGGACCGATGCACATGGCCGCCCTCCCAGACGAGCCCGCCCTTCGCGTGTCCGAGTGCGGCGCGTCGGAGCGCGGCGCAATGGTCGTCGTGGGACGTATCGAGGGGCCCTACGGGGTGCGCGGCTGGTTGCGCGTGCGGTCTTATACCGACCCGCCCGAGAATCTCACGGACTACCGCCCGTGGCACCTGGACCGTACCGGCGACGGAAGCTGGCGAGAGGTCCGCGTGGAGCACGTCCGTCCCCACGGCGAGGGATTCCGGTGCAGCATCGAGGGCGTTGCCGACCGGGATGCGGCGGCGGGATGGCGCGGGGCGCTGGTGGCGGTGACGGAGAGCATCCTGCCGGCCACGGAAGACGACGAATACTACTGGCGCGACCTCATCGGAATGGCGGTCACGACGGTGGCGGGGACGGACCTCGGCCGGGTCGAGACCCTCATCGCCACCGGGGCCAACGACGCGCTCGTGGTCCGGGACCGGGAGCGGGAACGGCTGATTCCGTTCGTCGCGCAGGTCGCCCTCGAGGTGGACATCGACCGGGGCGTGATCCTGGTCGACTGGGATCCCGACTTCTAGCCATGTGGACCGCCGCCATCAGCATTTTCCCGCGCATGTTCGACGCGCTGACCGGCGGCGACGGGGTGGTCGGTCGGGCGATCGCACGGGACCTCCTGTCCTTTCGGGTCATCGATCCGCGGGACCACACCGACGATCGCCACGCGACGGTGGACGACCGTCCCTACGGCGGGGGCCCGGGCATGGTCATGAAGGCGGAGCCGCTGACGCGCGCCCTGAACCAGGCGCGCGCAATCGTCCCGGGCCCGGTGACGACCGTGTTCCTGTCTCCGCAGGGCCGGACGTTCGACCATCGCGTCGCGTCGGAACTCGCCCGGATGGATCGTCTCGTGTTCGTGGCGGGCCGCTACGAGGGCGTGGACGAGCGGTTCGTCCGCCGGCAGGTGGACCTTGAGCTGTCGCTCGGGGACTTCGTGCTGAGTGGGGGCGAACTCGCCGTGATGGTCGTCCTCGACGCAGTCGCGAGGCTCCTTCCGGGAACGCTCGGCAACGCCGAATCGGTCGACGCGGAGTCTCACGTGGACGGACTGCTGGACCATCCGCACTTCACCCGCCCGGCCAGCTTCGGCGGCGAGGCGGTGCCCGACGTACTGCTCGGCGGCGATCACGGGGCGGTCGCCCGCTGGCGCCGGAGGGAAGCACTGGGGCGCACCTGGCAGAAGCGGCCCGACCTGTTGGCCACCCGCGCACTGGACGCGGACGACCGGCGCCTGCTCCGCGAATTCATCGCCGACGCGCCTGTCGCAGACACACTGGAGTAGACCCATGCGTCGCAACAAGATCATCGAGGAACTCGAAAACGCGCAGCTGCGCACCGACGCGCCGGACTTCGGCCCGGGAGACACGGTTTCCGTACGCGTGCGCGTACGCGAGGGTTCGCGGGAACGGCTGCAGGCCTTCGAAGGCGTCGTCATCGGCAAGCGCAACCGCGGCCTCAACTCGTCGTTCACCGTGCGCAAGATCTCGCACGGCGTGGGCGTCGAGCGGTCCTTCCAGACCCACAGCCCGCTGATCGCGGACATCACCGTGAAGCGGCGGGGCGACGTGCGCCAGGCCAAGCTCTACTACCTGCGCGAGCGGTCCGGCCGGTCCGCCCGCATCAAGGAGAAAGTCTGACGCCGGGGGGCACGTCCCCGGTGTCCGGCGACGGCCGGGCGCCGCATTCCGGCGAGGGTCGCTCGAGCGAGGGCGCCCGCGGCCCCTCGGAAAGCGCCCGCGGCCCCTCGGAAAGCGCCGGCGGCCCCTCGGAAAGCGCCGGCGGCCCCTCGGAAAGCGCCGGCGGCCCCTCCGCAATCGACCGCTACCTCGACGGGCTCTGGCTGCAGAAGGGGCTCGCGGCCAACACCCTCGCGGCCTACCGCCGGGACCTCACGGCCTTCCGGACGTGGTTCGAGCGCCCGCTCGATGCCGCGAAGACGTACGACATCCAGGCCTACCTCGCCGAGCGCCACGCGGAGGGCGCATCGGCGCGCTCCACCGCTCGGCTCCTGTCCTGCCTGCGGGGCTACTACCGCGCGGCCGTGGACGCGGGCCGGATCGAGCGCGACCCGACGGCCAACCTGGCGCAGCCGCTGCTCGGCCGCCCGCTGCCGAAATCCCTGGCCGAGAACGAGGTCGAGGCGCTGCTGGCGGCGCCGAAGGTCGACGACCCGAGCGGCAGTCCCGGTGAATACCGCGACCGGACGATGCTGGAGCTCCTGTACGCAACGGGCTTGCGGGTGTCCGAACTGGTCGGCCTCACCGTGTCGGCGCTCAACCTGCGCCAGGGGGTGGTCCAGGTGACTGGCAAGGGCGGGCGGGAACGCCTGGTGCCGGTCGGCGAGGTCGCCCTGGATTGGCTGGGCCGCTACCTGCTTACGGCCCGCCCCGCGCTGTTGCGGGGTCGGCCGAGCGATGCGCTGTTCCCGAGCAATCGGGGCACGCCAATGACGCGGCAGACGTTCTGGCACGCGGTCAAGAGGTATGCGGTGCGCGCCGGCATCGAACGCGACATCTCGCCGCACACGCTCCGGCACGCGTTCGCCACGCACCTCGTCAACCATGGCGCCGACCTGAGGGCCGTGCAGACGATGCTCGGGCACGCGGACCTCTCCACCACGCAGATCTACACCCACGTCGCGCGGGACCGATTGAAGCGGTTACACTCGACGCATCACCCGCGGGGGTGACCGACCCGGAAGCGCGCTCTCGAGCACGCACGGCGCGCAGGAGACGATTCATGGACTTCTCCCGACAGGCAGCGGTGCTCGCCGCGCTCTCCCTTGCGATCCTGTGCGGGCCGGGCCTGTGGGCGGAAGTCCGGGCAGACGCCCGAGCAGACGTTCAGGAAGAAGAAGAGCAGGCCGTGCGCGCGCGTCTCGCCGAGCGGCTGCCGGGCATGCCCGTCTCCGAGGTCCGCCCGTCGCCGTTGCCCGGCCTCTACACGGTGGAGATGGGCGACGGCTCCGTGCTGTACGCGGACGCCGAGGTCTCGCACGTGATCGCCGGCGACATGTACGCCCTGACGGAAGCGGGACCGGTGAACCTGGCGGAGGTCCGGCGCCAGGAGCGTCGGCGGGAGCTGCTCGCGGCGGTCGATCCGTCCGATCTGATCGTGTTCGCGCCGCAGGAGACGAAGGCGGTGGTCAACGTGTTCACGGACGTCGACTGCGGATACTGCCGCAAGCTGCACCAGGAGCGGGACGAGCTCGCGGACTACGGAATCGAGGTACGGTACCTCGCCTACCCGCGGGCGGGACCCGATTCCCAGACCTACGAGAACATGGTTTCGGCGTGGTGCGCCGGTGACCGGCAACGCGCGATCACGCGGCTCAAGCAAGGCGAGAGCGTGCCGGCGAAGACCTGCGAGAATCCCGTCGCCGAGCAGTACCAGCTCGGCGCCCTGGTGGGCGTAAGCGGCACGCCGACGCTGGTCACCCCGACCGGGGAACTCATCCCCGGTTACATGCCGGCGGCGGACCTCGCGAAGCGGCTCGGCGTCCTGTAGCGCTCCATGGCCGGCTCGACGCCTCGCTCGTAGTCGGCAACCTTTTGGCGTTCGGCTGTGTTGACGAACGGCGAACGGGGCGGCTAGAGTCGCCGCATACGTCCCTCGGCAGTACGTCTCGCTTCCGGCCCCGCTCAGGGGCCGGTGATCGAAAGCGAGGCCGATCCCGGGGGTCTGTTTCCTGAGTTAGAAAGTCCTTGGCCCTGCCATGATCAGAGTGGCCATTCTCGTTGACGGTGGTTTTGGCAGGCGCCAGATGCCTACCAGCTACTTTTCCGAACGTTCTACTACGATGCCCGACCCTACGTAAGGAAGGCGCACAAGCCAATCAGCGGGGCGGCGATCGATTTCTCGAAGACAGATCAGGCCCGGTTCCGGGAACGACTGTTCGATGCATTGCGGAGCTCGCGCAACGTGGCCGTGCGGCTGGGGGAGGTTCGCCGGGAAGTCGAGCGCTCCTGGACCTTGAAGCCGGAGTCTCAAAAGGCGCTCTTGAGTGGGCGTCGGGAAGTGGCGGAGTTGACGGATGAGGATTTCGTTCTGGCGATTCGCCAAAAGGGCGTCGACATGCGGATCGGCCTGGATATAGCGTCGCTGTCCTTGAAACGACAGGCCGACACCATCGTTCTCGTGGCCGGAGACGCGGACTTCGTGTCCGCGGCCAAGCTGGCGAGGCGCGAGGGTGTGCGGTTCGTGCTTGATCCCCTGTGGCAGAATGTACCGGCGGACCTGAACGAGCACATCGACGGACTCACGAGCGGCTTTCCCAAGCCTCGGTGATCCGGTGATGGTGAGAGGGCGAATCGTAGCTCGCGGGGTCCTCGCGAGGCTGGACGGGCTCGATATAGGCGGACGTACTGTGGATCATTGTTCCGTACCATCGAGTGTGCGCGCCGGCGGGGATCGAGGTCTGCCGTGACGGCGCCACTCCGTGTAGGACTGGCCGGCCTCGGAACGGTCGGACGCGCCGTCGTGCACGAGTTGCTCGACAATGCCGACGCGCTCGCGGCGCGGGCGGGCAGGCGCCTGGAGCTCACGCGCGTGGTGAGCCGCACGCCTCGCCCGGAGGTCAATCTCGGCGGTGCCCCGTTCGACACGGATCTCGGGACGCTGACGGCCGACGACACGGTCGATGTCATCGTGGAGACCATCGCGGGCGAGGACGCGGACGCCGCGCTGGCCGCCGCCAGGGGACTCTTCGAGGCCGCGATCGCGGCGGGCAGGCACGTCGTCACGGCGAACAAGGCCCTCATCGCGCTGCACGGCAACACGCTGCTGCCCGCGGCGGAACAGGCGGGAGTGCGCGTCGGCTTCGAGGCATCCGTGGCCGGGGGCATCCCGATCCTGAACGCGCTGACCCAGGGGCTGGCGGCGAACCGGATCGAGTGGCTGGCCGGCATCGTGAACGGCACGTCGAACTACATCCTCACGGCCATGACGGAACGGCGCGGCGACTTCGACACCGCCCTGGCCGAAGCACAGCGGCTCGGCTACGCCGAGGCCGATCCTGCCTTCGACATCGAGGGCGTCGACGCGGCGTACAAGCTCGCGATCCTGGCGGGTCTCGCATTCGACGTGCCCTTCGACTTCGGGTCCGTCCACACCGAAGGCATTGCCGGGGTGGACGTCGAGGACATCGAGTATGCCCGGGAGCTGGGTTACCGCATCAAGCACCTCGGCATCGCCAGTTGTTCCGACGCCGGGGTCCGTGCGCGCGTGCATCCGTGCCTCGTGCCGGAGCACGCGCTGATCGCAAAGGTGGACGGCGTCATGAACGCCGTGCAGGTGAGCGGCCACGCGGTGGGGTCCACGCTCTACCTCGGGCCCGGGGCCGGCGGGGCGCCCACCGCCTCGGCGATCGTCGCGGACCTGGTCGACATCGCCCGGCGGGAGCGGCCGGGCCGACGGGAACTTCGCGCGGTGCAGAGCGGCGGGGCGGCGATGGACGCGTTGCGCTCGGCCCACTATCTCAAGATCCCGGCCGTCGACGAGCCGGGCGTGTTCGCGCACGTCGCCGAGGCATTGAGCCGGGAGGGCATCTCGATCGAGGGCGCCATACAGCGCGCGCGGGCGATCCGTGCGGGCGAGGGGGCGCAGTGGGTGCCCATCGTCATCCTGACGAACGTGGTGGCCGAAGCGGACGTGCGCCGCGCGACGGAGGCCATCGAGGCGCTCGACGGCGTGAGCGGCGCGATCCGGCGAATCCGGGTGGCGGATTTCGGCGGGGCTGCCTGATCGAAGTCGAGCGTCGATCCGTGGGGGAGGTCGCCCCCGAAATGGCGGCCCGCTATCCCCGTTTCTTCGCGGAGGCCCTCGCGGCGCGCGGCATCGACTCCGCCGACACGTTGGACCTCTCGCTGTCCGGCCTCCTGAGCCCCCGTTCGCTGCACGGCATCGACGTGGCCGCGGAGCGCCTCGGGCGTGCCGTGACGGCGGCCGAACCGATCCTCGTGGTAGGCGACTTCGATGCCGACGGGGCGACCGGGACGGCGCTGGCGGTGTCCTTGCTCAGGGCTCTCGGCGCGCAACGTGTCGACTTCCTCGTGCCGAACCGGTTCGACTTCGGCTATGGGCTCTCACCCGAGCTGGCGCGCGTCGCGCTCGCGCGGGAACCGGCCGTGGTGATGACGGTGGACAACGGCATCGCGAGCGTCGAGGGAGTCCGCTTGCTGCAGGCCGCGGGCGTCGATGTCGTCGTCACCGACCATCACCTGCCGGGGGCGGAACTGCCTGCCGCCCACGCCATCGTGAATCCCAACGCACCTGGCTGCCGGTTTCCGAGCAAGGCGCTTGCCGGGGTGGGCGTCGTCTACTACGTGTTGAGCCAGGTCCGCGCGCACCTGGCGGCCGCCGGCCACTTCGAGGCGGCGGCACGCCCGCGACCGAACCTGGCCCACTGGCTCGACCTGGTCGCACTCGGGACCGTCGCGGACGTCGTGCCCCTGGACCGCAACAACCGGATCCTGGTCTACCAGGGACTGCGCCGTATCCGCGCCGGTCGCGCGCGTCCGGGAATCGTGGCGCTTGCGGAGGCGGCGCGGCGGTCTACCCGGCGCATGCGGGCCGCCGACCTGGGCTTTGCGATCGGGCCGCGGCTCAACGCGGCGGGACGCCTGGACGACATGAGCGCCGGCATCGAGTGCCT
>JAPPHP010000163.1:0-4343 GCA_028821035.1 Gammaproteobacteria bacterium
GCCGGAAACCCGACGCTTGACAACATGGATACTCATATAGCGTTGGACAACTCTCAGAGTCGCGCACCGACATCCCCGCAGGGTTGCCGGCCGTCGGCTACCGCGTTGTCGACCTCCTCGATGAGGTCCTCGAGGGCTTCGGTTTCGCCGGCCGCTGCGAGGACGATGGCGGCGTGGACGTTGGCGAAAGGCACTCCGGCCTTGCGGAACCTGTCGTCCGTGAAGGCGGCCAGTTCGCGCAGTTCCTCCGGTGAGAGCGCGTACCCCTGCAGCGCCGCGCGCCAGGCGAAGGCCGCGCCGTCGATCATCGTGAACATCGGCAGCGTTTGGGACACCGACGGCCGGATGCCGTCGCGGTAGATATCCATCGCCCGCTCGGGTTCGCCCATTTGCAGGGCGAACAGCGCCCGATGCCAGCAGAGGTGACAGTGCAACACGGCCGAGCGGTCGTAACACGGCAGCCAGCCCGCTATGAAGGCGTCGCCCTCCGCCGGCGCGCCCGCTTCGTAGTAGCCGTGGGCGCGGGCGTGGGCGGCGTTGGCGTTCGTCGGCCGGGCGGCCAGGGCGCGGTCGAGCAGCGGGATGCCGCGCGCAAGATCGCCGACCTCGACGTACGCCCAGCCGAGAAACGTATCGAACCACCAGTCCTCGCCCCAATGCGGCGCCACCCGTTCCAGCAGGGCGACCTGGCGCTCCGGGAAGTCCACGAAGCCGCCGAAGCCGAGCAGGCCGTACACCCCGAGGGCGAGGGACAGCGGCAGGGCGTCCCGGGGGTGGGCATCCGCGTGGGCTTCGAGCAGTGCAAGGGCGCCGGGACCGTCGCCCTCCGTGGCGCGGGCGACGATCTCGACGTGGGCTTGTTCGCGCGGCGTGGTGGGACCGGCTAGACTCCGCGCGCGTTCCACAGCCGCGCGTGCCTCGGTGGCGCGTCCCTCGAGCAAGAGCGTTCGTGACTGCACGCAATACGCGAGCGCGAAGTCGGGGTCGGCAGCCAGTGCCGCCTCGATGCGTTCTCCCGCGCCCGGCTCGGACGCGAACGACAGATCGAGGGCCTGCACGTAAGCCTCGGCCGCGGCCTCGGAGGCCACGGTGAGCGGCTGGTCGAATCGGTCGGTGATCACGTCGTGCGGAACGATGGCTCAGGAAATCCGCCGCGCGAGGCCGGCGTCGGCCAGGTCGTCCCAGAGAGCCTCTGGCAGTTCCGCCGCCATCAGCGCGAGGTTCGTCCGGACCTCCTCGACGGACCACACGCCGGGAATCACGGACGCGACTGCGGGGTGCCGCAGCGGGTACTGCAACGCCGCCGCGCGCATGTCCACGCCGTGGGCGGCACAGACCTCGCGGATCTGCTGCGCGCGCTCCCACCGGGCGTCGTCCACGGGTTTGTAGTCGTAGGTGGCCCGGCGCCGCTCGTCTACCGCGAGCAACCCGGAGTTGTAGGGGCCCCCGACGATGACGGAGACCTGGCGCGCCAGGCACTCGGGCAGGAACGTGTCAAGCGGTGCCTGTTCCAGGAGCGTGAACCGCCCGGCGAGCAGGAAACAGTCCGGGTCGAAGTCGGCGAGCACGCGGGCGCAGACTTCCCAGTTGTTGACGCCGAGGCCGAACGCCCGGATCGTGCCCTCGGCGCGCAGATCGGCGAGGGCCGGCAGGGCGCCCCGCGCCGCGGTTTCGTAGACGCCGGGCTGGTCGTCGCCATGGGTCCAGAGATCGATGTCGTGGCACAGCAGGATGTCGACGCGGTCGAGCCCGAGTCGTTCGAGGCTTTCCGTGAGCGATGCACGCGCGGCGTCGTAGGTGTAGTCGTAGCGGAAGTCGACCGGCTCCGAGTCGCGCATCCCCGTATTGCGCTCGCCCTGGCCTGTTGGCACGAGGAGGCGGCCGACCTTCGTGGACAACACGAAGTCCTCGCGGGGCAGATCGACGAGAGAGCGGCCCAGCCGCTTCTCGCTGAGGCCGTGTCCGTACAGCGGGGCGGTGTCGAAGTAGCGGATGCCCCCGTCGCGGGCGGTCTGAACGATCGCGGCAACGGTGTCGTCGTCAATGCGTGCGCCGACCGCGCCGAGCGGCGCGCCGCCGAAGCCGAGCGTGCTCACGACGATATCCGTGCGGCCGAGGGTGCGGGTCTCCAAGAAGTCGTTCCCGGTGCCGATGCGTTGCGCGGCATGTTCCGGCTTTTGGCGTCTCGGCACAAACGGTGGGGTTGTGGGAGTCCAAGGGCGCCTTCCGGCGAGGCGTAGTGACGGGCGATCTGCACCGACGTGGTCGATGAAGCCTCGGTCGAATCAATCGGAGGCACGGGCGATGGTGAGGCCCTGGAAGTCGCCGCGGTTGCGCAATTCTTCGAGCATCTCCCGGAAGCGGACCGGACCGTCCGGATACAACTCATCGAAGAAGCCGTTGCCGTCGAGTTTCCCCTCGGAGTTCCAGAACCCCGGCGTACAGCGCTTCTGGTACTCCTGAAGCGGGCCCGGCTGGTTCACGAGATCGAGCCATGCCCGCTCGGCCTCGGCCGTCGCTTCGATCGCCTCCGCGTTGCGAGCGAGCCCCTCGGCAACGAGATACGCGATGTGCAGGACCTGCGTGTCGTACGTGTAGGTGAGGCTCAACGAAGCCCCGGTCTGCCTGAGGCCCACGTGGAACCAGTTCGGGAAGCCGTGGCTGAGGAGGCCGTGAAGCGTCCGCCTGCCCGTCCCCCAGGCTTCGCTCGTAGACACGCCGTCTCGCCCGTACGCCTCGAACTGGCCTTGCCTGGCAAGCTTCGTTCCGACCTCGAATCCGCTTCCGAAGATCAGGCAGTCGACTTCGTAGGCTACGCCGTCGACGATCACGGCGTTCTCGGTGACTCGCTCGACACCCTTGCCGTTCGTATCGACCAACTTCACGTTCGGCCGGTTGAACGTCGGCAGATACTCGTCGTTGAACGTCGGCCGCTTGCACCCTTGCCCGTACCACGGCTTGAGCGCCTCGGCCATCTCCCGGTCGTCCACCAATCGTTCGACCCGCTTGCGGATGTCCTCCATGTGCTGGTGCTCTGCGATCTCCGCCAACGCCGCGGTCTCCTCCGGGGTGAGGCTGGAGGGATCCTCGATCCGCCGCATGAGATCCTCGTGGTAGCGCAAGCCGCGGGTCCAGCCGTCCGCGACCATGTCGATTTCGACCGGAATCCCGCTCAGGAGCTTGTTGAAGTTGTCGGTCCGCTCCTGCTGCCAACCGGGCTCAAGGGTCTTCGCCCACTCTGGATCCGTCGGCGCGTTACCCCGTTCGTCGACGCTCGACGGAGTGCGTTGGAAGACGTAGAGCTGCTCGGCCGAAGCACCGAGATGCACCACGCACTGCACCGCCGTCGCCCCGGTGCCGATGATGCCGACACGCTTGTCGGCCAGCTTGTGGAGGTTTCCGCTCGGGTCGCCCCCCGTGTACTCGTAGTCCCATCGGCTCGTGTGGAAGGAGTGGCCGCGGAACGTCTCGATGCCCGGGATTCCCGGGAGCTTCGGACGATTGAGCGGGCCGAGGGCCGTCACGACGAAGCGGGCCCGGAACACGTCGCCCCGGTCCGTCCGAATCTCCCAGCGCCCGGTCTGCGCGTTCCAGCGCATCTCGGTGACCTTCGTCTGGAAGCAGGCTCGCTCGTAGAGGCCGAAATGCCTTCCGATTCGCTGCGCATGCTCGAGGATCTCCGGCGCGAACGAGTACCGCTCCTTCGGCATGTAGCCCGTCTCTTCGAGCAGCGGCAGATAGACGTACGATTCGATGTCGCACTGGGCGCCGGGGTAGCGGTTCCAGTACCAGGTCCCGCCGAAGTCTCCCGCCCGTTCGATGATCCGCAGGTCGGTGACGCCGGCCTGCCCAAGCCGAATCGCCGCCAGCTGACCACCGAAGCCGCCCCCGATCACTACGACGTCGAGCTCTTCGTCCATCGCCGGACGAGTGAATCCCGGCTCTACGTACGGATCGACGTCATCGTAGTGCGCGAGCTCGCCCTTCGCCTCGAGGTACTGCGCGTTGCCGTCCGGCCGCATCCGCTTCGCCCGCTCCTCGTCGTACTTCCGACGGATGGCCGCAGGGTCGAAGCCCAGCTCGTCGGGAGTCGGAACCGGGCTCTTCTGCGCACCTCCCGGGTGTTCCTTCATCTTGCGCTCTCTGCTCTTCGAGGCACGCGAGATTCCACGACTTTCTCGTGGTCTCCGCTCATTCGAACGGGTCGATGCCACTCACGGACGCCGCCACGGGCCCGACCGGACCTCGGAGACCCCAAGGGACCGGGTCGGTGAGGCCCATCATGGCGGCAAACCGCACCGGATTGCGCTCGAGCATCTCCATCGTGGTCGTGAACTTGTAGG
>JAPPHP010000163.1:4353-10111 GCA_028821035.1 Gammaproteobacteria bacterium
CGACGCACGCCGTCGATCGTGCGGGGCAGGGCACCGTGCCAGAGGCCGCCGTGCCACACGACGACCGATCCGGCCGGCGCCTCGATCGGCACGACCGACGGGTCGTCGCACTCGAGTGGCGTGTGGAGCGGGGGATTGCGCAGGCGGTGGCTGCGTGGAACGACACAGAGGCAGCCGCCCTCCCGCGTGTAGTCACTGAGCAGCCAGTTGGCGTTCGCCACCTGTGCCGTCTCGGGCCACGGCAGCGGGAACTTTCCCTGCGCATCGGCATGGATCGGCGGCGAACATACTGCCCTGGGCTTGAGCAGCGCCGTGGACTGGTTGAGCTTCAAGTGGTGGCCGAGGAGGTAGGTGAGGAGCGCAAGGGGCTTTCGCTGCAGGAGCACCTCCTCGAACACGGGGTCCTCGGGCACGAGGTGGAAGAGGAAGCCGCCGTACGCGCCCGCGAGGTCGGCATCCTGCGGACTGCGCCGCGTGCCGACTCGGTCGATTGCCTCGTTCACGCGCTGGACGAGGTCGCCACAACCGACCTCCTCCGGCGTGAGCACCGTGTAGCCGTCGGTCTCGAGCGCCACCACGTGGCGGTCGAGACCGAGTGCAGCGATTTCCTCGCGGACGGCGTCGGCCGCCTGGTGGCGGTTGGGCAACGGCTCGCTCTTCATGCGCTCGGCCACGTAGGCCCGCTTGGCTTCCAAATCTCGCAGGACTTCCTGCAGGCTCTGGTTCATCGTCCTTCCTCCGTCACGTGTCGCGCCCTTTGGAGAGTTGAGGGTGCGTCGCTCGCAGCGGTGCTCTTGACGCGCACACGCCGAAACTTCCACTCGCCGTTCTGCTTGACGTATTCCTCGTGATACCGCCCGGTGCCCCACTCGCTTTTCGTTCCGTCGCTCACTCCCGCGATGAGGTACCAGACGCCGCGTGCCCGATCGCCATCGACGTCGATCAGAGGATTGGCCACGATGTGCTGTGCTCCGGCGATCCCTTTCGGGAAGCCGGCAAAGAGCTCCCGAATCGCCTCGCGACCCTCAGCCTTTCCGACTCCCTCCCCGTCCCACCTGCCGTCTTCCGTGAACAACGAGGCCATGGCGTCCGCATCGTAGCCTTCGTGGTCACAGATCTCGCAGTACCGGGCCTTGAGCTGCTTGATGGCTTCGATGTCTTCGAGCCGGGTGATGCGTTCCTGGAGCTCTGCCGATGACATACGATGGTTCCTCTCGTGGTTCAGGGCTGGCGGTTGGGACATGCCCCCTACGCGTACGGGTCGGTCGTGGGGTCGCCGGGGACGCGGGTGATCCCATCTTCCCCGCGCTCGGGACCGGGGAACATTTCGACTTCCGAGAGCCCGAGCACGCGTTTGAGCTCCGGATGACGATCGAGCAGCTCTGGCGATAGCCGTGGCGAGTTGGGAATGTAGCTGCTGGCGTTTCTGCCCTGGACGTAGGGCCGGGTGTGGTTCTCGTTCAGATGGATTCGCAGCCCGGGGCGGGTGCGCGGCAACGTGGAGTGATAGGTTCCCCCCTGCCAGATCGCCACCGAACCGGCCTTCGCCTCGACGCGCACCAGCGGATAGGGCGAGTTGGTGGCGTCGGTGTCGTGCGGCAAGACTCCGTGGCCGTAGTGCTGGCTGCCGGGGACCAAAAGGGTTGGGCCGTCGGCTTCATCGACCACGTCCGTGCAGATCCACGTACAGTTCAACCGATGGCAGATATGACCGGCGCCCATCGGGATGCCTTCAACGAACTCGTCGGTGTGCAATGGTAGATTGTGGAAAATTGCAGAGGCGTCAGCAGGGGCGTCGGCGGTCGTGCCCTTCAGGATGAGCAGGTTGTTCCTGTGCACCGCACCCTGCCCCAGCATCAGGCGGACCAGCGCGAGCTTCGCCGGGTTGGTCGCTGCCTCGATGAAGACGTCGTCCTCGTCGAAGAACGGATCGTCGAAGGCCGCGGTGATCGTCGAGGTTCGATAATCGATCGAGACATCGTTCCTGCTCTCGTAGGCGGCCACGGCCGCGTCGCGCAGTCGCTCGGCCCACGCGTCGGTGGCCCCGAGGTTCGCGGGTGAAACCACGGTGAAGCCGTAGGTCATCAGCTCCACGGCGTTCTGGGCGATCCCGTAGCGCTCGATGTCGGACATGATCGAATCGAGGCTCGGCATCGCTTTCAGTGCTGCGATGTTCATCAGTCTGCCCTCTCTAAACCAGGTAGCGCGTCAAACGAAGTGTCTCAAAAGGTCCGCCAATCAGTGATTGATGACAATCTTGCCAAAGTGGCCACCTTGCTCCATTTGTGTGAACGCAGTCTGCGCATCGCGCATTTCATATCGCGAGTCGATTACCGGATGAGTTTCGTGCAGCGTCATAGCGCGTAACATGTTCTCGAACATGTACCGGCTGCCGACGGTAATGCCATGGAAGTGGGCATTGGTACTAAACATCTGTGCGACGTTCAGATCGCTGGAGAATCCACTGAGCACGCCGATCAGATGGACGTGACCGTAAAGGGCAACCGTTTCGATAGATTGCTGCAAAGTTCCGGCACCGCCCACTTCAACGATGTGGTCGACTCCACGTCCGCCGGTGATGCGTCGGGCTTCTTCGGCCCAGTTGGGCGTCGCACGATAGTTGATGGTGTGATCGGCACCCAGGGCTTTACCTCTTTCGAGTTTTTCGTCCGATGATGAAGTCAGGATCACTTCTGCACCGAAGAGCTTGGCGAACTGCAGCGCGAATATGGACACACCACCGGTGCCCTGTACCAAGACGCTCTGACCGGCGATGAGATGACCTTCTTCGACCAAGCCACGCCAGGCTGTCAGTGCGGCACAAGGTAGTGTTGCCGCCTCGTCGAAAGACATGTAGTCCGGAATGTGCAGCAGCCCGTCTTCATGCAGGGCCATCTGCTCGCGCAGGCAGCCGTCGATGGGACCGCCCAGCGCGGATGAAAGTGCCGTTGGGGTGGGCGGTCCGTTCAGCCATTTCTGGAAGAAAATCGGTACCACGCGGTTGCCAGCCGCAAATCGTGTGACGCCCTCGCCAACGGCGATGACGGTACCCGCACCGCAGGAATTCGGGACCAGACCTGATGGTGCGCCATACTGAACCGTTCCGAGATCGCGGTAGTTGAGTGAGGTGGCGTGCATTTCAATCAGGACCTCATGGGCGCCAGGTACGGGATCGTCCTGTTCGACTAACTCCAGCCCGTCAATCCCTCCCTCACCGATGACCATTGCGCGCATTCTCGATTCTCCTTTGCGTTTCTGCGAGTGAGCTGGCGTAACGCTCTTGAAGCGTCGGCGCTACGGGCAATCGCCCCAGAGCTGGTCGGGCTGTACGCTTGCGGTTTGGCCCGCAGATACCCTTCGAGTCAATGAGTGTCGAAGGTCAACTCCAGGCCGATCTGCCGCGGTGCGTCCCGGGTAAACACCGGCAGCCCACCGGTCGGTTGCTGGTTGTAGATGGTCGCGTCTTCGTTCAGCAGATTGCGTCCGAAGAGAAAGACGCCGAATCGCTCGCGCTGAAACCCGAACCGGGCACGCAGCAGACCCCTCGAGTCACCCCGCACCGCGTTGGCCCCGAATTGTCCCCATTGGCCGTCGAGATGGTTGAGCGTGACGTTGAAGTGGCCCTGCCAGCCGGCGCCAACGGACCAGACGTAGTTGACGGCCGCGGTCACGTTCCATGCGGGTACGAACGGCAGACGCTGACCGGACTCGGCGCCTATCGACTCGGGCGTGAACGGCGGCGTCAGGGTCGCGGCGACGATGGGGACTACGTTCGAGAATTCCGAACTGTTCCAGTTTCCGTTGAGGCTGAGGGCCAGCCCGTCGATGGCCGCCGGCCGATACTGCAGGCCAAAATCGAAGCCGTACAGCTCGGAATCGCCGACGGCGTAGGCCTGAAACAGACCGCCGATCGCCAAATGCTGCGGCGTGCGTTTCCAGTCCTGCCAGTAGAAAGCCGCATCGATGAACAACCGCCCCTTCAGTAGCGTGTACTTGGCTCCGACTTCGTAGCTCAGGACCTCGTCGGTTTCCTGAACCAACTCGCACTGACCCTCAATCAACAGGAGATTGTGGATAGGGCAGTAGATCTGGTCGTTGAAATGGCCCGATCGAAAGCCCTCCGCGATGTTCAGGTAGTAGTGGGAAGTCTCGTCGGGGAACCAGCTCAGGTTGAAGCGAAAGTTAACCGTATCGAAGCTCTCACCATCGGTGGAGCCGGCCGCCTCGGCCCGGTCGCCTTCGAGGTCTTCTTCGGAATAGCGGATTCCCACGGTCGGGATCAGTTGACCGCCCAACAGTTCATACGACAATTCTCCGAACAATGCGAGGGAGTCGCGCTCGTCCACCGTCAAGTCTCTGGCGTTGACGAAAAACGGCGGGATTTCAGGGTCCCAAGCCACGTCTGACACATACTCGTCCTCGGTGTCGGTCACGAATATCCCGGCGACCCACTGCAGCGGTCCATCGCCCTTGGACACGAGCCTCGTTTCGTTACTCCAGGTCTTGACGGAGCGTCCGCCGAACGCGGTCACCTTGGTCAGGGGCGGCAACTCGAGAAAGAGACGCGTTTCGTCTCCCGGCTTCGTGTGGGCGATATTGGACACCAGGTCGGCAAAGCGCCAGCCGCTGTATTCCGCTGTGGCGGAATAGACAGTCAGTTCGACATTGCCGAAGTCGCCGGGGTCGGCGAGGGAGATCGTCTCGCCCGGGTGCAGCCCCGAGAGAAAGGTTCCCCCGCCGTCCTGGTCCGCCCGGTTGCGGGAATAGTGCAACCTGATTCGCCAGTCGTCTGTCGGTTCCCACAGCAGCAGCGCGCGGACATCCGCCAGTTCTCCGTCGTTGAAGTCCTCCACTCCGACCGGGCCGTCCGCCCAGCCTGCGAGTCTCTCCACGCTTCCCGTAACGCGCATTGCAAGCCGGTCGTCAATCAGCGGGACATTCACGAGAACATCGCCGTATCGGCCGTCACCGCCGTCCTCTGTCGTCGAGTAACCCACTCGCACACCTGCCTGAAACTCGTTGAAAGCGGGCGGATTGGGAACGTAGCGAATGACGCCCCCCATGGCGCCGTTGCCATACAGCGTGTTCTGTGGTCCACGGAGAATCTCTACTTGGCGCATGTCGTAGACACGTCCGAGCGGCGCGTAAAGCGTTCCGAACATCGGGGTGTCATCGACGTAATACCCGACCGTCGGACTGCCTGCGGCCGGGTACAGGCCACGGATCTGGAAATACCGCTGGCCCACGGCCAAGCTCAGGCCTTCCGACGCACCCGGGACGAAACTGATCAGTTCGCCGATGTCGCGGAGGCTCGAGTCGATCAGCGTGGACTCTTCGAGAAGCTGCAGCGACATAGGCACGTCCAGCAACGTCTGGTCGCTGCGCTTCGTCGCGGTCACGATCACCTCTTCCAATATGCGCTGGTCCGCCTCTTCCGACGGCGCTTCCACGTCTTCGGCTGACGCCTGTCCCGCACCCGCGACGAGAGCCGTGAAGGCGAGCGCGATCCTGGCAAGAATGCCTCGACTCGGTGTCTCTCTCATTGCCGGTTCCTCTTTCGTGGATGCACCCGACTCGGGCTTCTTCCCCGAAGACGTTGCTTGAGTGACATTGATGACTCCCTGTTCATTGACGTTGCCCTGCAAACCGCTTCCGGCGAGGAGCCTGTCCAGACCTTCGGCGAGGCTGAACTCGCCGACGAGGGAGTTCGCCTGCACGGTCGCGACCATATCGAAGGAGACCAACAACGGAGTCTGGG
>JAPPHP010000387.1:0-4511 GCA_028821035.1 Gammaproteobacteria bacterium
AGCGCCGCAGGGCCGGCAACTCGTGCCGTGTCGCGTACTCGAACATCTCTTCCAGGGTCGTGAGCGCTACCGCCCCGCCCTCGTGACGCAGGATCGACTCCACCGCCGTACCCGCCGCCGCGGCGTAAGGCGCGAAGGGCGCGCCACCGCGAGCCAGCGCCCGCGGCACGCTCTCGGCCTCCGGTACCCGGGCGAGACGGTTGCGTTCGTGGGCCAGTTCCCGGAAGAGTACGCCCGCCATTGCCGCGGCTGCGGGATCACGCAGGTATGCCGCCTTCGCCGTGCGTTGCACGTTCCCGTACCATCGCGCCGCCTCCGAGACGCGACCCTGCGCCATCGCCATCGCGCCGAGTTCCATGTCCAGGAACATCGACAGACTCGTCGTCTCGCGCCCCAGGAACCGCCGTGCCGCGGCGGCGCGCCCCGACGCCGCTTCGAACTCGGCACGCAGGCTGTGTGCGATGCACAATCCATGATGGAAGGCCGCGCGCATGCCCGGGTCGAGTTCCTCCGAGGCCGCCAGGCGCCGCTCGATCTCGATCAACTCGCGCGCCTCGGTCGAATCCAGCCGGACGCAGCCATACATGGCCAGCACGCCGGCGACGAGACAGCGGTCGGCGTGCAGGTCGAGGTCCGCCTCCGGCGTCCGATCCACTACGGCGGCCACCTTGGCGTACGCTGCGCGCGCTTCGTCGAGCCGTCCGTCCGCGGCCAGCAGCGCGCAGTGCGCCAGCGCCAGCCGCGGTCGCGCGGCCGCATCTTCGCTCAAGACACGGTCGGCCGCCCGCAGACGCAGCAGCCCTTCGCGCAGGTACAGCCGGATGCCGCCGGCGTCTTCGAGGATCCGCCCGGCCAGCGCGGCGTCGCCGGCCTCGCCCGCATGGCGCACCGCCAGCGTGGTCTCCCCGCGCCTGGCCAGCGCCTCCGCGATGCGGGCGTGCATGTCGCGAAACCGATGCGGGTCCAGCAGCGAGACCCGTCGCGCGCAATGCCCGCGCAGCAGTAGATGGAGCCGCCAGCCCGTGCGCGCGTCCGGCGCACGCTCCAACAGACCTTCCAGTACCGGCATGTTGGCGAGCCGCTGCATCGCTCCGCCCTCGCCGATCACCTCGTCGAACAGGTCCGCATCCAGCCATTCGAAGAGTCCGGCGTCGAGCAGCAACTGACGGTCCGCGGGTGGCACACCGCGCCACAGCCGGGACTCCACCCAGTTGTCCACGACCCGGTCCGACGATCCATCCGTCGAGACGGCGTCTTCGTCTCCGTGTACACCGATGCCGTCGCGGTGAAAGCGGAGCGCGATCGGCCAGCCGGCTGCCTCTGCCCCGAGCGACGACCGCCGCCGCTGCGGCGGACCGGCCAGGAACGCGTCGACCTCGCCCTGGCTGAAGCGGAGGTCGTCCACCGCCAGCACCTCCCCGCTTCCCGCCACCACGATGCCCGCTATGTCCAGGCCCGGCGGAAGGGCTCGGCAAGCCACCGCCAGGTGCAGGTTCGGCGGGCTGAGCCGGAACAGGAAGTCGATCAGTTCGAGCGCGTCCGTCTTCGCCACGCGTTCGACCTGGTCGAGCGCGAGAACGCACGGACCGCCGTGTGCTTCCACCGCGCGCATCACGAGTTCCGTGCGGGGGCCGGGCGCCGAACCTACGCCGAAGCCCGTGCCCAGCGTTTCCAGGAGGTCGAGCCCCGCTCGCTCGAACGCGAACGCCAGGTAGGCGTCCAGCATCCGGCCGTCGTCCTGCTCGTCCAGGGAGATCCACGCGGTGGGTACCCGCTCCGCCGCCAGCCGCCGGCAGCACTCGGCGAGCACCGTTGTCTTGCCGAATCCGCCCGGCGCCCGCAGCACCGTCAGGCGCCGTTGCGTCGGTAGCGCCCGCGCGAGCAGTTGCATACGCTCGAGGTAATGCGGCACCCGGCCCGGCAACGCGACCTTGGCCGAGAGCAGCCAGGGCAACCTCCGGTCCTTAGCTATGCCGTCCATTCGACCCCTGGCCGCGCACCGTATTGGCAGGCCCGCCATCGGTTCGTGCCGCCCCGGTCCAAATCGCGCAATGCATGCCGCGGATTCCCAGCCATCAAAAGCCGTATCGGCCGCCTGTATCGGGACGATCGCGAGACGCACTACAAAAGCGAATCGACCGCATCAACTCCCTACGTCCCGATAAGAGAATACTAAAGAGTCGCAATCCTGAAACGATACGTTAGTGTCAAGATAAAACCGATAGGGTCGCTTCCGGCCCGACTTACTATTTCCCGCTGGCTGCGAGCCTATCGAGTACGGCTGGCGGACAGCGGTTCTCGCCGCCACCGAGGCAGCCCTTGCCGACGGTGTAGCGATGCCCGGCCGCGACAACCGCCTGCCGGGGCCATCATCCGCGACTCCGGCCCACGATAACGCCCCACACCATGGACGCCCGTCCCAACCAGTGCAAGGCTCCGTTGCATACCGAGTTCGCCTTCCGGACCTGAAGGAGCGGTGGCCGCGAGGCCGGGGGCTCGTGATCGGTACGAATGAGCAGGCGTCCATGTTGACTAGGCCGGCCAGGGGCTATCAGACTGTTCCCATGGGACGTGTAGGACGTCCGCCTGCGAAGGTGGGGCTTTCGTCCTGCATACAGGCCTGCCACGAGGCGCGAACATGGCACTTCGATTCGGCGACGATCCGAACCCGGAGCCCATGATGAAGTACCAGTTCGTGACCCTCATCGCGACCACGCTGCTCGTGGGTGCGAGCATCATCGGGGTCAACCTGACCATCGTCGATGGCCGCTTCGGGCAGGTGGACGCCCGCTTCGAACAAGTGGACGCCCGCTTCGAGCAGGTGGACGCCCGCTTCGAGCAGGTGGACGCCCGCTTCGAGCAGGTGGACGAGCGCTTCAGGCAGGTGGACGAGCGCTTCCGCCAGGTGGACGCCCGCTTTGCCCAGGTCGAGGCGCGGCTGGACCGGCTCGAAGCGCGCATGGAGCGGATGGAGCGCCGGATGGACGACCAGTTCCGCGAGATGGCGGCAGGCATCGCCCGGCTGGAAGGATTGATCCAGGGGCTGCACGGCCCGCAAGCGGCCGGGACCTCGGCACGGTCAACCGAACGGCCGACCTGAGATCGCGGCGCCGTGTCAGCGGTTCCTGCCCGGGATCATCTTCATGATCGCGCTCGCCGCCTGGAGGATGTCCGTTCCCGGCCCGAATATCGCCCGCACCCCGCAGTCGAGCAGGAACTGGTGATCGCGCTCGGGGATAACGCCGCCGCAGACCACCACCGCATCGTTCCCCCGCGCCCTCAGCGAGTCGATGAGTTCGGGGACCAGCGTCCTGTGCGCGCCGGCCAGGGTCGAGACGCCCACCACGTCCGCTTCCAGTTCGCTCGTCCTTGCCGCCGCCTCGTCCGCCGTCAGGAAGAGCGGACTCATCTCGACATCGAACCCGAGGTCGTTGAACGCGTTGGAGATCGCCTTGGCGCCGCGGTCGTGGCCGTCCTGGCCCATCTTGACGACGAACACGCTGGGCGGGCGGCCCTCGAGGTCCCGGAACTCGCCTATCTCGTCCCGCACCACCCGGAAGCCCTCGTGGTCCCCATACGCGCTCGAGTACACACCCGGCACCAGCGCCGGACGCGTGTCGTGGCGCCCCCAGGCGGCCTCGAGCGCGTCCGAGATTTCCCCCACGGTCGCACGCCGCTCCGCCGCCTCGATACTCGCAGCGAGCAGGTTGCCTGCACCGCCGCGCGCGACTCGGGTAAGGGCTTCGAGCACACGGTCGACGGTGGCCTGGTCCCGCCTGGCGCGGACCTCGGCGAGCCGCCCGATCTGCGCGTCGCGCACTCTCGAGTTGTCGATCTCGAGCGCCTCGACCTGGCCGTCGTCTTCTGGCCGGTATTTGTTGACGCCGACCACCGTGTCCTCGCCCCGTTCCACCCGGGCCTGACGTCGGGCGGACGACTCCTCGATGCGCCGCATCGGCATGCCCTGGGCGATCGCGGCGGTCATCCCGCCGAGTTGCTCCACCTCCTCGATCAGGCGGCGCGCCGCTGCGACCATGTCCGCCGTCAGGCGCTCCACGAAGTAGCTCCCGCCGAGGGGATCGACCGTGCGCGTGATCTGCGACTCCTCGGCGATGATCGTCTGCGTGTTGCGCGCGATCCGCGCGGAGAAGGGCGTCGGCAGGGCGATCGCCTCGTCGAAGGAGTTGGTGTGCAGGCTCTGCGTGCCGCCGAGGACGCCCGCGAGCGCCTCGATGGTGGTCCGTACGACGTTGTTGTAGGGATCCTGGGCCTGCAGCGACACGCCGGACGTCTGGCAGTGCATCCGCAGCATGCTGGACGCGGGCTTCTTCGGGTCGAACTGCTCCATCAGTTCCGCCCAGAGAATGCGCGCCGCCCGCAGCTTCGCGACCTCCATGAAGAAGTTCATGCCGATGCAGAAGAAAAACGACAGCCGGGGCGCGAAGGCGTCCACGTCCTGGCCCGTCCTGAGCGCCGCGCGCACGTATTCGAGACCGTCGGCCAGGGTGAAG